>JBGAJT010000003.1:0-30947 GCA_044224785.1 Candidatus Nanopelagicales bacterium
CGGCGCGATGCGCGTCGGCGTGTTCAGCGGTGCGGCTGCGGCGCGGCCGGTCGAGGAGCTCCTCGACCGCGTGCTCGCGAGCCCGGAGATGGTCGGTGCGGCTCTGGCCGACGAGGTGAGCGTCGATACCGAGTACGTCGTGCCGGCGCTGGGGGAGAAGCGGTTCACCGTGGCCGCGGTCGATCTCGGCATCAAGGGCGCGACCCCGCGGCACATGGCCGAGCGGGGCATCGAGGTGCACGTGCTGCCCTCGACCACCACGCCCGAGCGGATGCTGGAGGTCGGCGTCGACGGCGTCTTCTTCAGCAACGGCCCCGGTGATCCGGCCACGGCAGACCATGCGGTCGCGCTCGTGACGGCGGCGCTCGAGGCGCGCCGGCCGCTCTTCGGGATCTGCTTCGGCAACCAGGTGCTCGGCCGCGCGCTCGGCTTCGGCACCTACAAGCTGCGCTACGGCCACCGCGGCATCAACGTGCCGGTGATGGACCGCACCACCGGCAAGGTGGAGATCACCGCGCAGAACCACGGCTTCGCCGTCGACGCGCCCACCGACCGCGTCAGCGACACCCCCTACGGCCGCGTCGAGGTCAGTCACGTCTGCCTCAACGACGACGTCGTCGAGGGGCTGCGCTGCCTCGACGTGCCGGCGTTCTCCGTCCAGTACCACCCCGAGGCGGCGGCCGGTCCGCACGACTCGGCGTACCTCTTCGACCGCTTCTGCGACGTGATGGGAGCGGCTCGTGCCCAGGCGTGACGACCTTCGCTCGGTGATGGTGATCGGGTCCGGCCCGATCGTGATCGGCCAGGCCTGCGAGTTCGACTACTCGGGCACGCAGGCGTGCCGCGTGCTCAAGGCCGAGGGCCTGCGCGTGGTCCTGGTCAACAGCAACCCCGCGACGATCATGACCGACCCGGAGTTCGCCGACGCGACCTACGTCGAGCCGATCACGCCGGAGTACGTCGAGATGATCATCGCCAAGGAGCGTCCCGACGCCCTCCTCGCGACCCTCGGCGGCCAGACGGCCCTCAACTGCGCGATGGCGCTGCACGCCAACGGCGTCCTCGAGCGGTACGGCGTCGAGCTGATCGGTGCCAACGTCGAGGCGATCGAGGCCGGCGAGAACCGAGAGAAGTTCAAGGAGATCGTCGCCGAGATCAACGACGCGGGTCTCACCGCCGAGTCGGCGCGCAGCGCGATCTGCCACTCGATGGAGGACTGCCTCGCGGGCGTCGAGGACCTCGGCTACCCCGTGGTCGTCCGCCCGTCGTTCACCATGGGCGGCGCCGGCTCGGGCATCGCCTACGACGAGGCCGACCTGCACCGCATCGCCGGTGCCGGGCTCGCGGCGTCGCCCACCACCGAGGTCCTCCTCGAGGAGTCGATCATCGGCTGGAAGGAGTACGAGCTCGAGCTGATGCGCGACAAGAACGACAACGTCGTGGTCATCTGCTCGATCGAGAACGTCGACCCGATGGGCGTCCACACCGGCGACTCGATCACCGTCGCACCGGCGCTCACCCTCACCGACCGCGAGTACCAGCACCTGCGCGACGTCGGCATCGCCGTCATCCGCGCGGTCGGCGTCGACACCGGCGGGTGCAACATCCAGTTCGCGATCAACCCCGACGACGGCCGCATGGTCGTCATCGAGATGAACCCGCGCGTCTCGCGGTCCTCGGCGCTCGCGTCGAAGGCCACCGGCTTCCCGATCGCGAAGATCGCGGCCAAGCTCGCGGTGGGCTACACCCTCGACGAGATCCCCAACGACATCACGCGCGAGACGCCGGCGTCGTTCGAGCCGGCGCTCGACTACATCGTCGTGAAGGTTCCGCGGTTCGCGTTCGAGAAGTTCCCGGCCGCCGACCAGACCCTCACCACGACGATGAAGAGCGTCGGCGAGGCGATGGCCATCGGCCGCAGCTTCACCGAGGCGCTGCAGAAGGCGCTGCGCTCGATCGAGCGCAAGGACGCGCCGTTCACGTGGGCGGGCGAGAAGTCCGACGTCGACGTCGCGGCGCTCATCGAGGCCGTGAAGGTTCCGCACGACGGCCGGCTGCGCAAGGTGCAGCTGGCGATGTGGGCCGGTGCGACCAACGAGCAGCTGCACGAGGCGACCAACATCGACCCCTGGTTCCTCGACCAGATCGCGCTGCTCAACGAGGTCGGCGACGCCCTGCGCGACGCCGCCGAGCTCAGCCCCGACCTGCTGCGCCTGGCCAAGCGGCACGGCTTCTCCGACCGGCAGATCGGCGACCTGCGCGGGATGCCCGAGGACGTCGTGCGCGGCGTTCGGCACGCGCTCGGCATCCGCCCGGTGTTCAAGACCGTCGACACCTGCGCCGCCGAGTTCTCCGCGAAGACGCCGTACCACTACTCGGCGTACGACGAGGAGACCGAGGTCGAGCCCCGCACGACCCCCGCGGTGCTGATCCTCGGGTCCGGGCCCAACCGCATCGGCCAGGGCATCGAGTTCGACTACTCGTGCGTCCACGCCAGCCTCACCCTGCGCGAGGCCGGCTACGAGACCGTGATGGTCAACTGCAACCCCGAGACGGTCTCGACCGACTACGACACCTCGAGCCGCCTGTACTTCGAGCCGCTCACGCTCGAGGACGTCCTCGAGGTCTACCACGCGGAGCTCGCCGCCGGTCCTGTCGCCGGTGTCATCGTGCAGCTCGGCGGGCAGACCCCGCTCGGTCTCGCGCAGCCGCTCAAGGACGCCGGCGTGCCGATCGTGGGTACCAGCCCGGAGGCGATCCACCTCGCCGAGGAGCGCGGCGCGTTCGGCCGCGTACTCGCCGAGGCCGGCCTGCCCGCTCCTGCGCACGGGCTCGCGACGTCGTTCGACGAGGCCGTCGAGGTCGCGGACCGGATCGGCTACCCCGTGCTCGTCCGCCCGTCCTACGTCCTCGGTGGCCGCGGCATGGAGATCGTCTACGACGAGTCGATGCTGCGCGACTACATCGACCGCGCGACGGAGGCCAGCCCCGAGCACCCCGTGCTCGTCGACCGGTTCCTCGACGACGCGGTCGAGATCGACGTTGACGCGCTCTACGACGGCGACGAGCTGTTCCTCGCCGGCGTCATGGAGCACATCGAGGAGGCCGGCATCCACTCCGGCGACTCGGCGTGCGCCCTGCCGCCGATCACCCTCGGACAGGGCGAGATCGACCGGATCCGCCGCTCGACCGAGGCGATCGCCGCCGGCGTCGGCGTCCGCGGTCTGATCAACGTGCAGTACGCGCTCGCGGGCGACGTCCTCTACGTGCTCGAGGCCAACCCGCGCGCGTCGCGGACGGTGCCGTTCGTCGCCAAGGCCACCGGCGTGCCGCTGGCCAAGGCGGCCGCGCGCGTGACCATGGGCGCGACCGTCGCGGAGCTGCGGGCCGAGGGCCTGCTGCCCGCGTGGGGCGACGGCGGCACGCTGCCGATCGGCGCGCCGATCGCGGTGAAGGAGGCCGTGCTGCCCTTCGGCCGGTTCCACGGCGTCGACACCGTCCTCGGTCCGGAGATGCGCTCGACCGGCGAGGTCATGGGCATCGACTCGGTGTTCGGCACGGCGTTCGCGAAGTCGCAGACCGCGGCGTACTCCAGCGGCCTGCCCACCCGGGGCCGCGCCTTCGTGTCGGTCGCCAACCGCGACAAGCGCTCGATGGTGTTCCCGGTGAAGCGGCTGGCCGACCTCGGCTTCGAGATCCTCGCCACCGGCGGCACGGCCGAGGTGCTCCGCCGCAACGGGCTCAAGGCCACGCTGCTGCGCAAGCAGCACGACGGCCGCGGCGAGAACGGCGAGCCGACCACGGTCGACGCGATCCTCGCCGGCGAGATCGACCTCATCGTCAACACGCCGTACGGCGTCGGCTCCCGGCTCGACGGCTACGAGATCCGCACCGCCGCGGTGTCGCGGGGCGTCCCGTGCATCACCACGGTGCAGGGGCTCGCGGCCACCGTGCAGGGCATCGAGGCGCTGCTGCACGGCGAGGTCGGGGTGCGGTCGCTGCAGGAGTGGGCGGCCGACCTGGCAGCCCTGCGTGCCGCGCAGGCGCCCGATGCGACAGGATCGGCGGCGGGGACGAGCGACGGGAAGCACGAGGCATGACGCCACAGGGCAAGCAGGGACCGATCCAGGTCACGGGAGAGGTGCTCGGTCTGCGACGCGCGGGGGACTACCACGTCCTCACGCTGACGGCGCCGGGCATCGCCGAGCTCACCCGGCCCGGGCACTTCGTGGCCCTGGCGGTCGGTGGTGAGCACTCGTCGATGCTGCTGCGCCGCGCGTTCTCGATCTACTCGGTCCAGAGCCGCGGCGTCTACGGCGGCACCCTCGAGATCGTGTTCGCAGCGCACGGCAAGGGCACCGAGTGGCTCGCGGCCCTGCACCGCCACGACCAGGTCGACATCGTCGGCCCGCTCGGGCGGCCGTTCGCGCTGCCCAAGCAGGCCGTGTCGTGCGTGCTGGTGGCGGGCGGCTACGGCTCGGCGCCGATGTTCTCCCTCGCCGACGCGCTGCGCGCCCGCGGCTGCCGGGTCGACGTCGTGCTCGGCGCGGCCACGGAGTCCAAGCTGTTCGGCGTCCTCGAGGCCAAGCGCATCACGGCCTCGCTGACCATCACGACCGAGGACGGCTCGGTCGGCGAGCGCGGCCGGGTCACCGACGTGCTGCCCGCCGTGCTCGAGCGCACCGACGCCGACGTCGTCTACGCCTGCGGCCCGATGGGCATGCTCGCCGCCGTCGCCCAGATCGCGACCGACCACGGCGCCTACTCGCAGTGCGCGGTCGAGGAGTCGATGGCGTGCGGCGTCGGCGTCTGCATGACCTGCGTGCTGCCCGTCGTCGGCGACGACGGCGTCACCCGCATGCTGCGCTCGTGCACCGACGGCCCCGTCTTCCGCGGCGACCGCGTGCGGTGGAGCGACGTCGGCACCATCCCCGAGGGCACCCTCGGCGCACCCACGACCGGAGGCCACTGATGACCCGCGCCGTGATCACCCACGGCCCCCGGCCCGGTGCCGCGGAGTCCGTCCCCGACATCGACATGACCGCATGGCTCGCCGGCCTCGAGCTGCCCTCGCCGGTGCTCACGGCGTCGGGCTGCGCCGCGGCCGGCCGCGAGCTCGACCAGTTCTTCGACATCACCACGATCGGTGCCGTCGTCACCAAGAGCATCATGCTCAACCCGCGCTCTGGGCGACCGACCCCGCGCATGGCGGAGACGCCGAGCGGCATGCTCAACTCGATCGGCCTGCAGGGCCCGGGCATCGACTCCTTCCTCGACCGCGACCTCGAGTGGCTGCGCCAGCGCGGCGCTCGCGCCGTCGTGTCGATCGCGGGCGGGTCCGTCGACGAGTACACCCGGCTGGCCTCGCGGCTGCGCCACGTCAGCGACGTCGCGGCGATCGAGGTCAACATCTCCTGCCCGAACGTCGAGGACCGCGGCCAGGTCTTCGCCTGCCACCCGCAGTCGGCGGCCGACGTCGTGCACGCCGTGCGGCGCAACACCAACCCGGGGATCCCGGTGCTGGCCAAGCTCTCTCCCGACGTCACCGACATCGTCGAGATCGCCCGCTCGGTCGTGAACGCGGGCGCCGACGGCCTCTCGATGATCAACACGCTGCTCGGCATGGTCATCGACACCGACACCATGCGGCCCGCGCTCGCCGGCGTCACCGGCGGGCTGTCCGGCCCCGCGATCCGCCCGGTCGCGGTGCGCTGCGTCTACCAGGTCCACGCCGCGATGCCCGAGGTGCCGATCCTCGGCATGGGCGGCATCCGCTCGGGCCTCGACGCGCTCGAGTTCGTGCTCGCGGGCGCGAGCGCCGTGAGCGTCGGCACCGTGACGTTCAACGACCCGAGCGCCCCGGCGCGCATCGGCCGCGAGCTCGCGATCGCCCTCGCCGAGCGCGGCTTCGAGTCGCTGTCCGACGCGGTCGGCTACGCGCACCGCGCGCACGCCACCCCGGCATCCGGTGGTCCGGTGGCCGCAGGGGGTCACGACGTCGAGGCCGACGCCGACGACGAGCTCGAGGCCGGTGCCGAGGGATGAGCCGGATCGCCCCGGTCGCGGTCGCCCTCGACGGCCCCGACCTCGCCACCATCACGGCCTGGGCCGGTGCCGCCGGTCCGCACGTCTCGACGATGAAGGTCGGTCTCGAGACCTACCTGCGCGACGGCGACGCCGCGGTGCACGCCGCGCGCGAGGCGTCCGGCGGCCGCGACGTGTTCCTCGACCTCAAGCTGCACGACATCCCCAACACCGTCGCGGGTGCGGCACGCTCGGTGGCGCACCTGGCCCCGGCCTACCTCACGGTGCACGCCAGCGGGGGAGCGGCGATGATCCGCGCGGCCGCCGACGCCCTGTCCGAGACGCGCGTCGTCGCCGTCACGGTGCTCACCTCGATGTCGGAGGACGACCTCGCCGCGGTGGGCCTGCGCGGCCCGGCGCTCGACGCCGCCCGCCGGCTCGCCGTCCTGGCGGTCGGGGCCGGTGCGCGCGCGATCGTCTGCTCCCCTCAGGAGGTCGCGGCGATCCGTGCCGAGGTGCCCGACGACGTCGTCCTCATCACGCCGGGCGTGCGCCCGGCAGGCGCAGCGCTCGGCGACCAGCAGCGGGTCGCGACCCCCCAGCAGGCGATCGCCGACGGCGCCGACCTGCTCGTGATCGGCCGCCCGATCACCGGCGCCGACGACGTCGCAGCCGCCGCAGCGGCCATCGCGGCCTCGCTCGCCGGCTGACCCGCAGCCGTCCGCGCTCCCACCGCTGCTGACCCGCAGGTCAGCGCTGCGTGGGTGCTCGGTCACCTCGGGTCACGGCGTACCTCCGAACAGGTCACGGATCCACATCGACCCCCGGCGGGATCCCGCCATGGCGTTCCCGCGCCACCGCGGGGCCCCTAGGTTCGCACCATCACTCACCCACCCCTGGAGGGTCTGTCTCCATGCGCCTCGGAAAGCTGGCCGCTGGTGCGGCTGCAGCAGCGGCGGCGGTCGCCGTAGGGCTCCTCGCCCCCACGACCGCTGCGTCGGGCTCCACCACGCTCAAGGGCGACGGCCTCAACCCCGGCCAGTTCGTCCAGTACAAGCAGAAGATGCAGGTCAACGTCGTCCTCGTCGGCTACGACTCCGACGTCGTGCGCGGGATGAGCAAGGTCCTGCCGTCCTCGTCGACCCCGGTCGTCCGCTACCCGCAGTTCTACGGCCTCGACGGCCGCAACCTCGGGCTGTCGTTCGACTACTCCTACCGCTTCGTCGACGCGCCGAAGTCCTTCGAGGACGCGGTGTTCTCGAAGTTCAAGGCGATCGGTACGCCCAGCGACCCGACGGTCTTCCAGCAGGAGTACAACGACCAGGTCCACAACAAGCTCGACGTGACCGGCCCGGTGCTGAACATCGACGCGCCGTCGGCCGAGAAGGTCCTCGAGACCAACGCCGCGAGCCGTCTGGGCATCAACACGCAGAAGTCCTACACGGTGTTCCTCGTCAACTGGTGGGGACGCAAGGACTTCAAGTTCCACGTCTTCCGCAAGACCGACGAGCCCGATCCCGACACCGGCCTGAACTTCGGTGCGGTCAAGGCCTCCCGCGCGATGATCGCGTGGGGCGGCACCAGCGGTCGCACCTGGTTCTACGACCTGTCCGCCGGTCCTGAGGCGTGGGGCAACAACTGGAACGTCGACGACGCCGACCTCGACGGCAACGGCAAGGCCGACTACCGCATCCCGCCGATCTGGGAGTACGGCAGCCACGCCTACCGACCGGCCAGCAAGCTCGGGGGAGACCTCGGCAAGGTGGTCCGCTACATCGCGCTGAACCTGCTGTTCACGTCGTCGCCGCTGTACGACCCGCTCGTGACCGCGCCGCAGGCCGGTGGCAAGACCAAGGTCGTCGTGAACCTGTTCGACGACGACCCGGCGTCGAAGGGCGCCGACTGGGTCAAGGTCGGCAGCTCGAAGTCGGAGTGGTCCCAGCTTGAGCCCTACCACTCGTTCAGCGCCACGCTGAACCAGCGCGGGGCCTCCGACGCCGAGACCGCGACCGCGTTCGACGTCTGGGCGGGCAACGACACGACGTCGAAGGGCTGCTGGGACGACTTCGGCACCTCCGAGGCGGCGCTCTACTGCTCGCTGAACCCGCGTCGCTCGCTGTTCCTGCCCGCCTCGGGCAAGAACTACGTCGAGGGCGTCTACGTCTGGAACACCACGAACGAGAAGATGGGCAACCAGTTCGGCCTGCTCGGCTTCGCCGACGACAACTGGGTCGACGGCACGCAGAGCTATGTCTTCGCGTTCGAGTACCCCGACGTCCGTGACGCCGGCTACGGCATCACCACGACGCTCACGCACGAGGTGGGCCACCACCTCGGACTGTCGCACCCGCACGACGGCTACGACCCGACGAGCGGCGTCGACTACGACGCGGTCGACGACTTCCAGTACGTCTGGGGCGGCGACGAGAGCGACACGATCATGCAGTACATCGCGGTGAGCAACGGCTTCGGCCAGTTCGACCGCGACAACATGGCGCGCTACTTCTTCGCCGGCTACCTCAACTGGTCCAACGCCGTGCTCGGGTCGCTGCGGGGCACGTCCCTGTCGGGCTCGGAGAAGCTCGCGCTCGGCTACGCCGACTCGCTCGCCAAGCAGGCGCGCGGCGAGTTCTCGTCGTGGAAGTACGCCGCTGCTGCCGGCCACGCCCGCCAGGCGTGGACGATCGTCCGCGGCATCGCCGACGCCCACGGCGTCGCGCCGCTGCTGCGTCCGGAGGCGGCCAAGGCGCTGCCGAAGGCGACGACGGCGAAGCTCGACGGCGACCGCATCCGGTTCCCGCAGGACAAGCCGGTGGTCGTCAAGTAGCACCACGCACCACCCCGAGGGCGTCACCGTCGCACGACGGTGGCGCCCTCGGTCGTGCGCGGGGTCAGCTGTCGGTGGCGACGGGATCGCTTGCGGCGCGGTCCATCTCGCGCCACACGGGGAAGACGAACGGCGCGAGCGTGGTGGCGAGGTAGACCCCGCCGAAGACCAGCAGCGCGACGTCGAGCCCGAGGCGCTCCACGGCGATGCCGCCGAGCAGCCCGCCGACGGGGATGCCCGCCATCGCGACGGCGGCGAGCGCGCCGATGACGCGCGCCTGCAGGTGCCGCGGGATCCGCTCGTACTCCGTGGCCGCGAGCGCCGGATTGATGGCGCCGACCGCGAGACCTGCGACGAGCGACACGGCGAGCACCGGCGGCAGCACGACGGCGAGCGCGAGAACGACGAACCGCGGGGCGCCCCCGACGAGGAAGCCCCACGCGAAGCTGCGCCGCCGCGGCAGCCGGGGACCGAGCCAGGCGAACACCGACGAGCCGATCACGGCGCCGACGCCGAACACGCCGCCGATCAGGCCGAGCGCGAGCGGCGACCCGAGCTCGTCGTGCACCCACACCGGCACCATCACCGCGCTGTAGGCCTGGTCGAGCAGGTTGGTCACGAGGACCAGGACGGCGATCGCGACGAGCATCCGGTCGCGGACGAGGAACCCGAAGCCCTCGCGCAGCTCCGCGACGTAGGCACGCACGCGGCCCTGCGTTGCCGCACCGTCGTCGACGACGGGTTCGTCGTCGCGCGTTGGCGGCTGCGACGTGCGGGGGACGAGCAGTCCGAGCAGGAGCGCCGCGACGAGGAACGAGGCGGCGTCGACCACGAGCACGGCCGGTGCCGACGAGACCGCGATGAGCACGCCGGCCAGCGGCACGCCGAGCATCCCCGCGGTCCGGTTCATGCCGTCGTGCAGGCCGGTCGCGCGCGTCAGCGGCATGCCGGCCTTCTCGGCGAGGCCGGGGAGCAGCACGTACGTCGAAGTCTCGAGCCCGCGCACGGCTCCGACGGTCGCGACGAGCACGACGAGGACGCCGAGGTGCAGCGCACCCGCGGCGTACAGCGCCGGCACCGCGCCGACGAGCGCGGCCGCGGTCACGCCCGCGACGATCGCGACGCGCCACGCGCCGAACCTGTCGACGACCGGGCCGCCGAGGGCGAGGACGACGACGTAGGGCAGCGTCTCGGCGAACGCCACGACACCGGTCGTGGCCGCGGATCCCGTGGTGGTCAGGACGAACCAGGGGATCGCCACCATCGACATCCGGGTGCCGGTGGTCGAGACGACCTCGGCGAGCAGGTAGGCCCACAGCGCGGTGCGGTCGCGCCGGTCGACCGCGCGCGGAGCCTCGACGACGGCGTTCACGCCGCGCCCCGCGGGGCGGTCGGCATGACCTGCAGCTGCACGATGACGCGCTGCGTCCCCTCGGGCAGCGCGACCTCGGGGTCGTGCTGGGGGAGGGCGTCGAGCAGCGCGTGGATCTGGCGGTCGAGCACCAGCGCCTGCTCGACGGTGACGACGACGCCCCAGTCGCTGGTGTCGGCCGCGTCGGCCCACTCCGGCCCCAGCGCCTCGCGCAGCGCGGGCAGGCCGTCGGCGAACCGCAGCAGCCGGTCGGCGTAGGCGCCCGCGACGCTGCGCAGGTACTCGTCGACGAGCATCGTCGTCTCGACGTCGTCGCTCACATGGGTCTCGAGCACGGTGGTCCGGTGGGCCGCACGCCACCACCGCTCGCGGCGGCTGGCGCGCGGGGTGTCGTCCTCGACCACGAAGCCGTACTGCGCGAGCTGGCGCAGGTGGTAGCTCGTGACGCCGCTGGACTCGCCGAGCTCGGCCGCGAGCGCCGTCGCGGTGCTCGGCCCGCCCTCGCGCAGCCGGCCGAGGACCTTGAGGCGGACCGGGTGCGCCAGCCCGCGCAGGGACCGCGCGTCGAGGTGGATCCGGGAGCCGTCGGAGTCGGTCATGGTCCGACGCTACATCGCAAAGAACTCTTTGCAAAGAACTCTTTGCAATCGCGCTCGCGCGCCTTGCCGCCGCAGGTGTTCGTGGAGCGGGGTCGATCAGCAGCAGGTGAGGACGCGAGACGGCGTCAGACGACGGTGACGAGCTCCGGGCCGACCTCGTCGGCGACCCAGCGGCCGTACGCCGCGCGCTCGTCGTCGCTCGGTGCCGGGATGTCGCGCGCGGCGGCGCGCACGCCGTGCGGCCGGAACCCGATCACCTTCACCGGCACGCCCGGGGCGTGGTCGGCGAGGTAGAGCCCGGTGCGGCGCAGCAGGTGCTCGGCGTCGTTGTGGCCGGGGACGACGAGCAGCCGGACCTCGGCGAGCCGGTGCTCGCGGACCAGCCGGTCCAGGCTCGCGAGCACCTGGTCGTTCGTCGAGCCGGTGAGCTCGACGTGGGTGGTGACGTCGAGCGACTTGAGGTCGAGCATCACGCCGTCGGTCACCGGCAGGAGCAGGTCCCAGACCGCGTCGGAGGCGCAGCCGTTGCTGTCGACGTACCGGGTCAGCCTCGAGGTCCGCGGGTCGTCGCGCAGCGCGGTGAACAGCGCGGCGACGAACGGCGCCTGCAGCGTCGCCTCGCCGCCGGACACCGTGACGCCGGACAGGAAGTGCGCGAGGCGCGCCACGTCCTCGACGAGCTCGTCGACCGTGACGACGCGGGCCCTCGGCGTCCGCAGCGGCATCGTGTGCGGGTTGTGGCAGGCCAGGCAGTCGAGGTTGCAGCCCTGCAGGAACACGGCGTAGCGGTTGCCCGGTCCGTCGACCCACGAGAAGCGGACGACGTCGGCGAGCAGCCCGGTGGGGGCCGCGGGCTCAGCCACCGAGGTTCGGCGAGGACTCGGCGCTGACGACGCGCTTCACTACGCGGTCGGTGACGTGGCTGTTGGCCACCGCGCCGGCGGCGAGGACGTCGCTGCCGTGCCGCGCGGTCCCGGTCGACTCGAGCTTCGCCAGGTCGGACTTGCGCACCAGGTAGCCCGTGATGCGGATGAAGTCGTTGCTGTCGAGGTTGAAGGTGACGTCGCGCATGCCGCTCGCGAGCGCACCGCGCACCACGTCGACGACGGCCTGCGGGTTGCGCACGGCGGTGTCGTCGAAGTGCACGATGTCGCTGACGCCGGAGGCGAAGAACCGGTGGTTCGGCGCGACGGCGAGCAGGTGGTCGAGCAGCGGCGGCTCCTCGCCGATCGGGATGCGCGTGCCCGCGGTGACGCCGAGGTCGCTGTCGATCCCGCTCTGCGAGTGGAGGAATGCGCGACCCGCGTTGCCCTCGCAGTAGGGGAGCGGGGTCGCCGCCACCAGCTCCGCGACGCGCTCGACGATGCGCCACCCCAGCGCGCTCGCCTCGGCGTCGGTGCCGTAGCGGCCGGTGCCGCCGGCCCGCTCGGTGAGGGCGTTGGCGGCCTCGGCGAGGCCGTAGATGCCGAACATCGCGGAGAACCGGTCGAGGGAGAGGAGCCCCTCGTCGACGAGCCAGGTGTGGTCGAAGAAGCGCGCCTGCTCGACCAGGGACGTGATGCGGGCGGCCATCAGCTCGGCGTTCAGCGCGACGTGCTCGGGCAGCGTGGTCTCGAGCCACGACTCGGTGCCGCCGTCGTGGCGCGCGACCGACTCGGCGAGGTTGAGGCGCACGAGGGTGTGCGACCCGCCGCCGACCTTGAGCGAGTTGTAGCAGGAGACGACGCCGTAGTCGGGTCCGAGGTCGGCGCACATCATCGCGTGGTTGACGAAGTGCGGCTTGCCGCAGGCGAAGACGGTGCGGACCGCGTCGAGCACGAGCGAGTCCGGCGTGCGCTCGGAGTCGACGCGCAGCGTCAGGTTCGGCACCGTCTGCAGCAGCTCGCGCTCGAGGTCGAGGATCGCGCGGCCGACCCGGGTGTCGTCAGGGCCGAGGTTCGCGTGGGTGAAGGCGTCGGGCAGCGACCGGTCGATCGTGACCCACATCAGCTTGAGGAGCTTGCGCAGCTCGACCGCGGAGACGCCCTCGGCGTAGGGCTCGAGCAGCCGGTCGACGTCGCCGAGGTAGACCGGGTAGCCGGTGATCGACGGGACCTGCGAGTACATCGAGAGCAGGAACGCGATCGCCTCGTGCAGGTCGGTCGGGGCCGGCAGGTCGAGGAACGCCGACCCCTGGCGCAGCGCCGTCGCGTAGTCGGGCAGCAGGTAGCGCGGCCGGTAGGGCGCATGCCCCTCCGACAGGTCGGAGAGCAGGCCGGTCGCGAGCGCCTCGGCGCACTCGGCCGAGACCGGGGGCGGGTCGAGCGCCTCCTCGACGAGCGCGGCGAGCGCCTGCACCCGCTGGCGGTAGGTGAGCGCGGGGCTGTCGACCAGCGCGCGGCTCCTGGTGGTGAGCTCGGTCATCTCCACAGGTCCGAAACTACGCCGAAGGAGGCCCCGGAAGCCCGCCCGCGGACCGCGTCGTGGCACACGTCCTGCGGACGGCGGGCCGGCCCCGGGGCAGGGTCGTCCCAGGTCACAGGGGTCGAGGTGCCCCGTCATGGTTGACGAGCCCCCGCTCCTCGCTAGGGTCGGGACCGCACGACGACCGAGTGGGACGAGCCCGAGCGCCGCGAGGGCCCCGACCGCCGCCGCACGCACCGAGAGGAACCACCGTGGCCCTTCCGCCCCTCACTCCTGAGCAGCGCGCAGCCGCGCTGGAGAAGGCCGCCGAGGCACGACGGATCCGTGCGGAGGTCAAGAACCGGCTCAAGCGCTCGGGTGCGTCGATCGGCGAGGTGATCGCGCAGGGCCAGACCGACGACATCATCGGCAAGATGAAGGTGTCCGCGCTCCTCGAGTCGATGCCCGGCGTCGGCAAGGTGCGCGCCGCCGAGATCATGGAGCGGCTGCAGATCGCGGAGAACCGCCGCGTGCGCGGGCTGGGCACGCACCAGATCGCCGCGCTGGAGAAGGAGTTCTCCGCCTGAACGCCCGGCTGACCGTCCTGTCCGGCCCCTCCGGGGTCGGCAAGAGCACCGTGGTGGCCGAGGTCCGGCGCACCCACCCCGAGGTGTGGGTGTCGGTGTCGGCCACCACCCGCCGCCCGCGGCCGGGGGAGACCCACGGCGTCAACTACTTCTTCGTCGACCACGCCGAGTTCGCGGCGATGGTCGAGCGCGGGGACCTGCTCGAGTACGCCGAGTTCGCCGGCAACTTCTACGGCACGCCGCGCGGCCCGGTGGTCGAACGGCTCGAGACCGGCACGCCCGTGCTCCTCGAGATCGAGCTCCAGGGCGCCCGCCAGGTGCGGGCCTCCCTGCCCGAGGCCCTCCTGGTGTTCCTCGCCCCGCCCTCGTGGGACGAGCTGGTGCGCCGGCTGGTCGGGCGCGGCACCGAGGCGGCCGAGGTCATCACCCGGCGCCTGGAGACCGCCCAGGTCGAGCTGGCGGCCGAGTCGGAGTTCGACGCGACGGTCGTGAACGCGTCGGTCGAGGGGGCCGCCGCGGACTTGGTATCCTTGATGGGCCTGTCGGCGTCCGATCAGCGGTGACCTCCCCGGGGACCTCCCCGTCGAGCACCGTGCCCCGGCAGACCGGCACCCGTGGGCGACCGCCCGCACCCGAGATCCACGACGAAAGGCGCCCGCGTGTCCGGCACCGTCGCTGCCCCTGAGGGCATCACCAACCCGCCGATCGACGAGCTGCTCGAGGCGACCGACTCGAAGTACTCGCTCGTGATCTACGCGTCCAAGCGCGCCCGCCAGATCAACGCCTACTACTCCCAGCTCGGCGAGGGCCTGCTCGAGTACGTCGGCCCCCTGGTCGAGACGCACGTGCAGGAGAAGCCGCTGTCGATCGCGCTGCGCGAGATCAACGCCGGTCTGCTCACCGCCGAGGCGTTCGACCCCGAGGCCGAGCAGGCCTCGTCCTTCTCCGCCGAGTGATCTCCGCTCCCTGCGCATCCTCGTGACCGACGCCGATCCCGTCGTCGCCGCCCGCACCCGTGTGGTGCTGGGCGTCGGTGGCGGGATCGCTGCGTACAAGGCCGCCGAGCTGCTCCGGCTGCTCTCCGAGAGCGGCCACGACGTCACCGTCGTCCCCACGCGCGCCGCGCTGAAGTTCGTCGGCGCGCCCACCTGGGAGGCGCTGTCGGGCAAGCCCGTCACCGCCGAGGTGTGGGACGACGTCGCCGACGTCCCCCACGTCCGCCTCGGCCAGCAGGCCGACCTCGTGGTCGTCGCCCCCGCCACCGCCGACCTGCTCGCCCGCGCCGCGGCCGGCCTGGCCGACGACCTGCTGGCCAACGTCCTCCTCACCGCGCGCTGCCCGGTCGTCATGGCGCCGGCGATGCACACCGAGATGTGGGACCACCCCGCGACCCGCGCCAACGTGGCGACCCTGCGGGCACGCGGCGTCCTCGTCCTCGACCCCGCGGTCGGGCGCCTCACCGGCAAGGACACCGGCCCGGGCCGGCTGCCCGAGGCCGCGCAGATCTTCGAGGCCTGCCGCGCGGTGCTCGCCCGGCGCGACGGCGACCTCGCCGACCGCACCGTCGTCGTCTCCGCAGGCGGCACCCGCGAGCACCTCGACCCCGTGCGCTTCCTGGGCAACCGCAGCAGCGGCAAGCAGGGCTACGCGCTCGCGTCGGCCGCTGTCGCGCGCGGCGCCCGCGTCGTCCTCGTGTCGGCCAACGTCGCGCTGCCCGATCCCGCCGGCGCCACCGTGGTCCGCGTCCGCTCGGCCGAGGACCTGCGCCAGGCGGTGCTCGAGGCCTCGGCCGACGCCGACGCCGTCGTGATGGCAGCGGCGGTCGCCGACTTCCGGCCCGCGAGCACCGTCGACCACAAGATCAAGAAGGACGACGCCGGTTCCGTCCCGCCGCCGATCGCGCTCGAGCGCACCGCCGACGTCCTCGCCGAGCTGGTCGCCCGGCGCGACTCCGAGGGCCTGGCCCAGGTCGTGGTCGGCTTCGCCGCCGAGACCGGCGACGCCGACGGGAGCGTGCTCGACCACGGCCGCGCCAAGCTCGCCCGCAAGCGCTGCGACCTGCTCGTGGTCAACGAGGTCGGCGACTCGCGCGGCTTCGAGGCCGACGAGAACGAGGCCGTGATCCTCGGCGCCGACGGCAGTTCCACGGTCGTCCCGCTGGCATCCAAGTCGGCCGTGGCCGACGCGGTCTGGGACGCCGTCGCCCCGCTCCTGCACGGCTGACCCGCGCCGCGCAGGTCACGGAACACGGCGTCGGACGCCTCGTGACGGGCGGCCGGTAGGGTACGGACGACAGCCGTCCGCACGACCCTGGGAGCACGCACCGTGGCCCGTCGCCTCTTCACCTCCGAGTCGGTCACCGAGGGCCACCCGGACAAGATCGCCGACCAGATCAGCGACACGATCCTCGACGCGATGCTCAAGGAGGACCCGCGCAGCCGGGTCGCCGTCGAGACGCTCATCACGACGGGCCAGGTGCACGTCGCGGGCGAGGTCACCACGAGCGGGTGGGTCGACATCCCGGGCCTCGTGCGCGAGAAGATCCTCGAGATCGGCTACGACTCCAGCAAGAAGGGCTTCGACGGGGCCTCGTGCGGCGTCAGCGTGTCGATCGGCTCGCAGAGCCCCGATATCGCGCAGGGCGTCGACGACGCGCTCGAGGAGCGCGAGGGCGACGCGGCCGACGAGCTCGACCGCCAGGGCGCGGGCGACCAGGGCCTGATGTTCGGCTACGCCTGCGACGACACCCCCGAGCTGATGCCGCTGCCGATCCACCTCGCGCACAACCTCGCGCGCCGGCTCGCGCACGTGCGCAAGGAGGGCCAGATCCCCTACCTGCGTCCCGACGGCAAGACCCAGGTCACCATCGAGTACGACGACGACGACCGCGCGGTGCGCCTCGACACCATCGTCGTGTCGAGCCAGCACGCCGCCGACATCGACCTCGCGACGCTGCTCGCCCCCGACATCGAGGAGCTCGTGGTCCGCCCCGAGCTCGCCGACCTCAGCATCGACACCGACGGCTTCCGCCTGCTGGTGAACCCCACCGGCCGCTTCGAGATCGGCGGGCCGATGGGCGACGCCGGTCTCACCGGCCGCAAGATCATCGTCGACACCTACGGCGGCATGGCGCGCCACGGCGGCGGCGCGTTCTCCGGCAAGGACCCGTCGAAGGTCGACCGCTCCGCGGCGTACGCCATGCGCTGGGTCGCGAAGAACGTCGTCGCTGCGGGCCTCGCCCGCCGCTGCGAGGTCCAGGTCGCGTACGCCATCGGCAAGGCGCACCCGGTCGGCGTCTTCGTCGAGACCTTCGGTACCGGCGTGAAGCCCGACAGCGAGATCCAGTCCGCGGTGCTCGAGGTCTTCGACCTGCGCCCGGCCGCGATCATCCGCGACCTCGACCTGCTCCGCCCCATCTACGCGCAGACCGCGGCCTACGGCCACTTCGGCCGCGATGAACGCCGACCCGCGCGTGATGCGCTGGTTCCCCTCGACCCAGGACCGGGCCGCGTCCGACGAGACGGTCGACCGGTCGATCCGCCTGCACGAGGAGCGCGGCTTCACCTCGTGGGCGGTGGAGGTGCTCGACTCCGAGCGAGGCCCTGCTCCCTTCGTCGGGTTCGTGGGGCTGGTCCCGCCCGCGTGGCCGGCGCCGTTCGGCCACGTCGAGCCGCTCGTCGAGGTCGGGTGGCGGCTCTCGGCCGACTGGTGGGGGCTGGGTATCGCGACCGAGGCCGCCCGCGAGTCCGTGCGCTTCGGCCTCGAGGAGGTCGGCCTCCCCGAGATCGTGTCGTTCACCGTGCCGCCCAACCTGGCCTCGCAGGCGGTCATGCAGCGCATCGGGATGCGCTACGACGGCGTCTTCCACCACCCGAAGGCCAGGCCCGACGAGTGGTGGGGCCCGCACGCGCTCTACCGCATCGACGCCGAGGGTCTTGCGGCGTCCCGCACGGCCTGACCGGGGACGGGCCGCGCGGGCGACGGACCCGTCCGGTAGAACTCACCCCGTGACCTCACCCGACGCCGGCGAGCAGCTCGCCCTCGTCGCGGCGAAGGTCCGTCGCACCAAGGTCAAGCCGCCGCCCGGCCCGGCGGAGGTCGACCCCGTCGCGCGCGTCGTCGTCGACGTCCCCCTGCCGCACCTCGACCGCACCTTCGACTACGTCGTCCCCGAGCCGCTGTCGGCGACCGCCCGTCCCGGAACCCGGGTGCGCGTGCGGTTCTCCGGGAAGCTGGTCGACGGCTGGGTGGTCGAGCGGGTCGCAGCCTCGACGCACACCGGTCGCCTCGAGCGGCTGGCCAAGGTCGTGAGCCCGGACCCGGTGCTCGCCCCGCAGATCGTCGGGCTCGCCCGCGCGGTGGCCGACCGGTGGGCCGGCACGCTGGCCGACGTCCTGCGCGCGGCCGTCCCGCCGCGGCACGCCGCGACCGAGGCCGCCGTCGACGCCCTGCCCGAGCCCGACCTCGCGCCGGTGGCCCGCCCGCGCGACGCCGGTCCGTGGACGGCGTACACCGGAGGGACCGCGCTCGTGGCACGGGTCGGCGACCCGTCCGTCGCCTTCGCGACCGACGAGCCGGGCCCCCGCGCCGTCTGGACCGCAGGCCCCGGCGAGGACCCCGCCGCCGCCATCGCCGTCCTCGTGCAGGCGGCTGCAGCCGCGGGCAGGGGAGTGCTCGTCGTGGCGCCCGACGCGCGCGACGTACGCCGTCTCGACGAGGCGCTCTCCGCGCGGCTCGGCCCGGGCCACCACCGGGTGCTCACGGCCGACCTCGGTCCGGCCGCGCGCTACCGCGCCTACCTCGAGGTGCGGCGCGGCCGCGCCTCGGTCGTGGTCGGCACCCGCGCAGCGGTGTTCGCGCCCGTCCACGACCTCGGCCTCGTCGTCCTGTGGGACGACGGCGACGACAGCCTCGCCGACCCGCACGCGCCCTACTGGCACGCGCGCGAGGTCCTGGTGCTGCGCTCGGTGCAGACCGGTGCGGCGCTGCTGCTCGGTGCCACCGCGCGGTCGGTCGAGGCGCAGTCCCTCGTCGGCTCGGGGTGGGCGCGCGAGGTCGTGCTGCCGCGCACCGAGCACCGCCGGCGTCGTCCGCGCATCGTCACGGCCGGATCCGACTCCGACCTCGCGCGCGACGCGGCAGCCCGCACCGCCCGGCTGCCCAACGCCGCGTGGCAGGCCGCGCAGGCCGCGCTCGCCACCGGTCCGGTGCTCGTGCAGGTGCCCCGCCGCGGCTACGTGCCGGTGCTCGCGTGCCAGAGCTGCCGGCAGCCGGCGCGCTGCGCCCACTGCCACGGACCGCTCGGCGTCAGCAGCGGGCACGCCGTCCCGACGTGCGGCTGGTGCGGGCGGCTCGCGGGGGACTGGCGCTGCCCGCGCTGCGGCGGCGACCGGCTGCGCGCGATCTCGGTGGGGGAGCGCCGCACCGCCGAGGAGCTCGGCC
Source organism: Candidatus Nanopelagicales bacterium (assembly GCA_044224785.1). Taxonomy (GTDB): domain Bacteria; phylum Actinomycetota; class Actinomycetes; order S36-B12; family CAIYMF01; genus Longivirga. The sequence goes on from JBGAJT010000003.1 coordinate 19,234, forward strand.
GCGCGTTCCCCGGCAGCCCGGTCCGGGTCTCGGGGCGCGACCCCGGCGGGTCGGGCGTCCTGGACTCCGTCGAGCCTCGTCCGGCGATCGTCGTCGCGACGCCGGGCGCCGAGCCCCGGGTCGAGGGCGGGTACGCAGCGGCGCTGCTGCTCGACGGCCGGCTGATGATCGACCGCACCGACCTGCGCGCCGCCGAGGAGGCGGTGCGGCGCTGGACCGCGGCCGCGAGCCTCGTGCGGCCGGCGTCGGAGGGCGGCGTCGTCGTCCTCGTGGCCGACCCGGCCCTGCCCGCGGTGCAGGCGGTGGTGCGCGGCGACCCGGCCGGGTTCGCGGCGCGCGAGCTGTCCGAGCGCGAGCTGCTGCGCCTCCCGCCGGCCTGGCGGGTCGCCGAGCTGACCGGCCGCCCCGACGACGTGGCCGACCTGCTCGGCCACGCCCGGCTGCCGGCGTCGGCGACCGTCCTCGGCCCGGTGCCCGTGCCCCCGCCGCCGCGCGCGGTCGACCCCGAGCCGCGGGTGCGGGCCCTGGTGCCGGTGCCCCGGCGCGACGGGGCCGAGCTCGCGGGAGCCCTGCACGCGGCCGCCGCCGTGCGAAGCGCGCGCAAGGACGGCGGACCCGTCACGGTGCGCATCGACCCCGTCGTCCTGGGGTGAGCGCGGGCGGCGCGGCACGGTCCGAGCCCACTGGTCCCTAGACTGTGTGCTCCGCAGAGCTGCCGCACGCCGTCGTACCGAGGAGAACCGTCCGTGGCCGTCAAGCCCATCCGCCTGTTCGGCGACCCGGTGCTCACCACGCCGGCGGCGGAGGTGACGACCTTCGACAAGGAGCTGCGCAAGCTCGTCAAGGACCTCACCGACACGATGCTCGACGCACCCGGCGCCGGCCTCGCGGCACCTCAGCTCGGGGTGAGCCTGCGGGTGTTCACCTACGACGTCGACGACGAGATCGGGCACCTGATCAACCCGGTGCTCGACCTCTCCGACGACATCCAGGAGGGCGACGAGGGCTGCCTCTCGCTCCCCAACCTCGCGTTCAACACGCGGCGCTCGATGCGCGTCGTGGCCAAGGGCATGAACATGCACGGCGAGCCCGTGGTCATCGAGGGCAGCGAGCTGATGGCGCGCTGCATCCAGCACGAGACCGACCACCTCGACGGCATCGTCTTCATCGACCGGCTCGACGCGGAGACGCGCAAGGAGGCCATGAAGGCGATCCGCGAGGCCGAGTGGTTCGGCCAGCCTCCGGCCCAGGTGAAGGTCTCGCCGCACCGCATCTCGTCGCGCTGGCTGTAAGCCGCATGCGCCTGGTCTTCGCGGGCACGCCCGAGGTCGCCCTCCCGGCGCTCTGGGCGCTGCTCGACTCGCAGCACGAGGTCGTCGCCGTCATCACCCGGCCCGACGCCCCGGCCGGCCGCGGCCGCACGCTGACCCCCTCGCCGGTCGCCGCCGTCGCCGCCGAGCGCGGCCTGGAGATCCTGCGCCCGCAGCGCCCGTCCGACCCCGACTTCCTCGCGCGCCTGCGCGAGCTGGCTCCCGACTGCGTCCCGGTCGTCGCCTACGGCGCGCTCGTCCCGCGCGAGGCGCTGCGGATCCCCAAGCACGGCTGGGTCAACCTGCACTTCTCGCTGCTGCCCGCGTGGCGCGGGGCGGCGCCGGTGCAGCACGCGATCTGGCACGGCGACGACGTCACCGGCGCCACCACGTTCCTGCTCGAGGAGGGCCTCGACACCGGACCCGTGCTCGGGACGGTCGCGGAGTCGATCGGCGAGCGCGACACCAGCGGCGACCTGCTGACCCGGCTGAGCGGGTCCGGCGCCCATCTCCTCGTCGCCACGATGGACGCCCTCGACGCCGGTGTGATGGCCGCAGTGCGGCAGCCGCACGACGGCGTCTCGCTCGCCCCGAAGATCACCGTCGACGACGCCCGCGTCGACTGGACGCAGCCCGCGGTGCGCGTCGACCGCCAGGTCCGCGCGTGCACGCCGGCTCCCGGCGCCTGGACCACGTTCCGCGGCGAGCGGCTCAAGCTCGCTCCGGTGGTCCCCGCCCCGGAGTCCGCGTCGGTCGCACCGGGCCGCCTCGTCGTCGCCAAGCACGAGGTGCTCGTCGGCACGGCGGGCCACCCGGTCCGTCTCGGCGAGGTCACGCCCACCGGCAAGAAGCCGATGGCCGCGGCGGACTGGGCGCGCGGCGTCCGGCCCGAGCCCGACGAGGGTCTCGGCGCGTGAGCGACCGCGGCCACCACTCGCGCCCCGCGCGCTGGCGCTCGGACCGTCGTCCGACCGACCCGGCGCGGCTCGCGGCGTACGACATCCTGAGGGCCGTCGACGACGACGGCGCCTACGCCAACCTCGTCGCTCCGCAGATCCTCACCAAGGCCGGGCTGCACGGTCGTGACGCCGCCTTCGCGACGACGCTCGCCTACGGCACGCTGCGCCGTCGCGGCTTCCTCGATGCCGTCCTCGAGGCGTGCAGCGCACGGCCGCTCACCGAGATCGAGCCGGCGGTGCTCGACGTCGCGCGCCTCGGCGCCCAGCAGCTGCTCTTCATGCGTGTGCCGCCGCACGCTGCCGTGGCCGAGACCGTGCAGCTCGCCCGCCTCGTCGGCGGCGAGGCGCGGTCGCGCTTCGTCAACGCGGTCCTGCGCCGCGTGGGCGAGCGCGAGCTCGACGCGTGGGTCGCCGAGGTGGCTCCCGACGCCTACGACGACCCGGTCGGCCACCTCGCCGTGGTGCAGTCGCACCCGCGCTGGGTGGTCGAGGCTCTGCACGACGCGCTCTCGAGCTGGAACGGCCGCCCGTCGTGGGCCGAGACCGAGGACCTGCTCGCCGTCGACAACGAGTCCGCGTCGGTCACGCTCGTCGCGCGGCCGGGCCGCACGACGGTCGACGACCTGCTCGAGCTCCCCGGAGCCGAGCGGGGTCGCTGGTCGCCGTACGCCGTCGAGCTGGCCGAGGGCGGCCAGCCCGGCGCCATCCCCGAGGTGCGCAGCGGCGCGGCGGGCGTCCAGGACGAGGGCAGCCAGCTCGTCGCGCTCGCGCTGACCCGCGCTCCGCTCGACGGAGCAGACCGGGTGTGGCTCGACATGGCCGCCGGTCCCGGTGGCAAGGCCGGGCTGCTGGCCGGGCTCGCCGACGAGCGCGGCGCCGCGCTGCTCGCCGCCGACCGCGCACCGCACCGCGCCCGCCTGGTGGCGCGCACGCTCGAGGGCGCCCCCGGCGACCAGCTGGTCGTGGCGGCCGACGGCACCTCCGGCCCGTGGCGGCCGGGCTCCTTCGACCGCGTGCTGCTCGACGCGCCCTGCACCGGGCTCGGCGTCCTGCGCCGACGTCCCGAGGCCCGCTGGCGGCGCACGCCCGACGACGTCCCGGAGCTCGCGGCGCTGCAGCAGCGGCTGCTCGACGCCGCGCTCGACGCAGTGCGCGTCGGGGGAGTGGTGGGTTACGCGACCTGCTCGCCGCACCTCGCGGAGACCGTGGTCGTGGTCGACGCCGCCGTGCGCTCGGGACGTGCCGAGCGCGTCGACGTCACCGCGCTGCTGCCCGAGGTGGAGCACCTCGGCGCGGGCCCCGACCTGCGGCTGTGGCCGCACGTCCACGGCACCGACGGCATGTACCTCGCGCTGCTGCGCCGCGTGCGCTGACGCGGTCCGGCGTCAGCGGCCCTGCGGTGCGCTCTCGCGGTGAGCGGCCACGACCCGGTTGCGTCCCTCGCGCTTGGCGCGGTGCAGCGCGCTGTCGGCGTCGGCGCCGAGCGTCACCAGGCCGCCGCTGCTGACCGAGTCCGACAGCCCGATGCTCACGGTGACGTGCAGCCCCTCGGCCACGTCGCTCCAGTCGTGCTGCTCGACCTCGGACCGCACGCGCTCGCAGAGGACGAGCGCCTGCTCGATCGTCGTCTGCGGCATGAGGACGAGGAACTCCTCGCCGCCGTAGCGGGTGACGACGTCGGAGGAGCGGGTGGACTGCCGCAGGATCAGCGCGAACCGGCGCAGCACCTCGTCGCCCACGGCGTAGGTGTGGTCGTCGTTGACCTGCTTGAAGTGGTCGAGGTCGGCCATCGCCATCGCGAGCGGCTGGTCGTGCCGGTCGGCCGCGGAGGCGAGTCGGGGGAGCTCGGCGTCGGCGTGACGCCGGTTGTGCAGACCGGTGAGCGGGTCGCGCAGCGAGAGCTCGGCCAGCTCGGCGACGAGCTGCTCCTGACGGTCGAGCGCGTGCTGCAGCTGCTCGGTGCGCTCGGCGACGTGGGTCTCGAGCTCGTCGTTCGTGCGCTTGAGCCGGCTGGCCAGCGCATCGGCGCGGCGGGTCTCGGCGCGCTGGCCCTGCAGCCCGAGCACGGAGGCGATGAGCGCGATCGCGACGAGCAGCAGGCTCGCGACGATCACCTCGAAGCCCGTGATGCTCGAGGACGGCGGGTAGGCCACCGTCGCCCAGACGCCGAGCCCGATGCAGACGGCGGTGATGATGACGACGCCGCGCGCGCGGACCGTCACGCCGGCGATGCCGACGGGCATCGTGAAGTAGATGGCCACCAGCCGGGAGTCCTGCGTCAGCAGCACCGACAGCAGGAACGACCCGATGAAGAAGGCGAAGAACAGCGAGACCCCGAGCTGCACGCGTCCCGCGCGGATGAGCACGGCGCAGGCGGCGATGAGCGCCGTGGCCGCCAGGGCGATGACGCCGATCTTCACGCCGTTGGGGATGAAGAACAGCGCGATGCTCGCGGGGACGCCCATGACGACGATGCCGTAGATGACCACGAGGGCGTTGCGGCCGCGGAGGCGCTCCTCGTGGTCGGGGTTGTCGACGCGCAGCAGCGTCGCCAGCAGCCCCGTGCTCGCCATGGTCCGTGTCCTCCTCCGGCCCCCCGCCGGTCAGCCACCGTGTCGAGATGGTGGCACAGCGTTCATCGGCGAGGCGTGCCGGGCACGGGATGAGCCGTCCGACGGATAGCCTCGCCCTATGGGCGTCCAGGTCTCCCCGAGCATCCTGTCGGCCGACTTCGCGCGGCTGGCCGACGAGTGCGAGCGCGTCGCGGGTGCCGCCGACTGGCTGCACGTCGACGTCATGGACAACCATTTCGTGCCCAACCTGACCCTCGGGCTGCCGGTGGTCGAGTCGCTCCTGCGCACGGTGTCGACCCCGGTCGACTGCCACCTGATGATCGAGGACCCCGACCGCTGGGCGCCGCAGTACGCCGAGGCCGGTGCCGGCTCGGTCACCTTCCACGTCGAGGCGGCGACCGCGCCGATCAAGCTCGCGCGCGACATCCGGCGGGCCGGCGCCCGTGCGGGGATGGGCCTGCGCCCGGCGACCCCCGTCGACTCCTACGCCGACCTCCTGCCCGAGATCGACATGCTGCTGCTCATGACCGTCGAGCCCGGCTTCGGCGGGCAGCGCTTCCTCGACGTCGTCGTACCCAAGATCCGGCGCGCGCGCGAGCTGGTGACGGGCCGCGACCTCGACCTCTGGATCCAGGTCGACGGCGGCGTGTCCGCCGAGACCATCGAGGTGTGCGCCGACGCCGGGGCCGACGTGTTCGTCGCCGGGTCCGCCGTCTACGGCGCCGACGACCCCGCGGCGGCCGTCCGGTCGCTCGCCGCGCAGGCCGAGGCCGCCACCGCCGCGTCGTGGTGGTGCACGCACGCCTGAGCGCTCGATGCCGCTCCGCAGCACGCCCGCAGGCCGCTCCCAGGAGCGCTGCCGTAGACTGCCCGCTGTACGAGCAACTGCTCGCGCGTCCCGGGGTCGGTGAAAGTCCGAACCGGCGGTGAGAGCCCGCGACCCGACCGCATCCAGCGGCCGGTTGATCCGGTCAGCCTGCCTCGCAGGTCATCCGGAGCCGACGGTGAGAGTCCGGATGGGAGGCGACGCGCGCGTCGGTCGTCGTACGCCGTGCACCCGGGGCAGCCGCCTCACGGTGTCGGCGTACGCGTCGTCGTGTCCACGCGTCCCGGGTCTCGCGGGCCAGGACCGACGAGGAAGCCCATGACCCGCCCGCCGCAGCCGGCCCTCGAGGCCGCCATGCGCCGCGCCCTCGAGCTCGCGGCCGCGCCCGGTGTGCCCGCGGGTCCGAACCCGCGCGTGGGCTGCGTCCTCCTCGCCGCCGACGGCAGCACCGTCGCCGAGGGCCACCACCGCGGGGCCGGCACCCCGCACGCCGAGGCCGACGCGCTCGCCACGGCCGGCGCGACCACGCGCGGCACCACCGCGGTCGTCACCCTCGAGCCCTGCGCCCACACCGGCCGCACCGGGCCCTGCGCGCAGGCGCTCGTCGACGCCGGCGTCGCGCACGTGGTGTTCGCGCAGGACGACCCCAACCCCGTGGCCGCCGGCGGCGCCGACCTGCTGCGCGCCGCCGGCGTCGGCGTGGAGAGCGGGTTGCTCGCCGCGGAGTCCATGGCGCTCAACGAGACCTGGACGTTCGCGGTCACCCACGCGCGCCCGTTCGTGACGTGGAAGGCCGCCGCCACGCTCGACGGCCGGATCGCGGCCGCCGACGGCTCGAGCCGCTGGATCACGTCGGCGCCGGCGCGGGCGGAGGTCCACGACCTGCGTGCCTCGGTCGACGCCGTCGTCGTCGGCACCGGCACGGTGCTGGCCGACGACCCGCATCTCGCCGTACGCCGCGACGGCGAGGTCGTGGCGGGCCGGCAGCCGCTGCGGGTCGTGGTCGGGCTGCGCGACGTGCCGGAGGGCAGCCGGGTCCTCGACGACGCCGCCGAGACCCTGCACCTGCGCACGCGCGACCCCCTCGAGGTGCTCGCCGCGCTGCACGGCCTCGAGGTGCAGCACGTGCTGCTCGAGGGCGGCCCGACTCTCGCCGCCGCCTTCGTCCGCGCGGGCGTCGTCGACGCCGTGCGCTGGTACGCCGCCCCCGCGCTGCTGGGTGCGGGACGCAACGCCCTCGACGACGCGGGCATGGACTCGATCGGCCAGGCGTTGCGCCTGGACGTGGTGGACGTCGCGCGCGTCGGCGACGACGTCCGCATCGATGCGCGGGTGCGCAGGGAGAGGGGCCGGTAGGTGTTCACCGGGATCGTGGAGGAGCTCGGCACCGTGGTGTCGGTGGAGGAGCTCGGCGACGCCGTGCGGCTGCGGCTGCGCGGGCCGCTCGTCGTGTCCGACGCCGTGCACGGCGCGTCGATCGCGGTGAACGGCGTCGGCCTCCCCGTCGTCGAGTTCGACGACGAGGAGTTCAGCGCCGACGTGATGCTCGAGACGCTGCACCGCTCGTCGCTCGGGTCGCTCGTTCCCGGGTCGCCGGTGAACCTCGAGCGCCCGGTCACCCTGGCAGCGCGCCTCGGCGGCCACCTCGTGCAGGGCCACGTCGACGGCACGGGGACGATCCTCGAGCGCGTGCCCGGCGAGCACTGGGAGGTCGTGCACATCGGCCTGCCCGACGACCTCGGGCGCTATGTCGTCGAGAAGGGCTCGATCACCGTCGACGGCATCTCGCTGACCGTCGTCGAGTCGCAGCGCGACCGCTTCTCGGTCTCGCTCATCCCGACGACGCTCGAGCTGACGACGCTGGGGCGCAAGGTCGTGGGGGACACCGTCAACCTCGAGGTCGACGTCGTGGCCAAGTACGTGGAACGCATGCTGGAGTGGAGGACATCGTGAGCAGCCAGGAGATCCACGACGGCCGGGTCGTGCAGCACGAGGGCATCCGCCTCGACCCCGTCGAGGACGCCGTGCTCGCCATGCGCGAGGGACGCGCCGTGGTCGTCGTCGACGACGAGGACCGCGAGAACGAGGGCGACCTGATCTTCGCAGCGCAGCGCGCGTCGGCCGAGCTCACCGCGTTCATGATCCGCTACACCAGCGGCTACATCTGCGTGGCGATGCCCGGCCGCGAGCTCGACCGCCTCGGCCTGCCGCCGATGACGGTCATCAACGAGGACAAGAAGGGCACGGCGTACGCCGTCACCGTCGACGCGCGCGACGTGAAGGCCACCGGCATCTCGGCCGAGGACCGCGCCCGCACCATCAAGGTGCTCAGCGACTCCGCCACCGAGCCGTGGGAGCTGACCCGTCCCGGGCACGTCGTGCCGCTGCGCGCGGCCGAGGGCGGCGTCCTGCGCCGCGCCGGCCACACCGAGGCCGCGGTCGACCTCGCACGCCTGGCGGGCCTGAGCCCGGCCGGCGCCCTGTGCGAGATGGTCAACGACGACGGCTCGATGATGCGGGCGCCCGAGTGCCGCGCGTTCGCCGACGAGCACGGCCTGGTGCTGATCTCGATCGCCGACCTGATCGCCTACGTGCGCAAGAACGAGCGCCAGGTCGAGCGCGCCGCCGAGACCCGCCTCCCGACCGAGTTCGGGGAGTTCCGCGCCGTCGGCTACAGGTCCAGCGTCGACGGCGTCGAGCACGTCGCGCTCGTGCACGGCGACATCGGCGACGGCGAGGACCTCCTGGTCCGCGTGCACTCCGAGTGCCTCACCGGCGACGTCTTCGGCTCGCGCCGCTGCGACTGCGGACCGCAGCTGCACGCGGCGCTGCGACGCGTCGCCGACGAGGGGCGCGGCGTCGTGCTCTACATGCGCGGGCACGAGGGCCGCGGGATCGGCCTGCTGCACAAGCTGCAGGCCTACGAGCTGCAGGACTCGGGCCAGGACACCGTCGACGCGAACCTCGCGCTCGGCCTGCCCGCCGACGCGCGCGACTACGGCCAGGGCGCGCAGATCCTCGCCGAGCTCGGCGTCCGCAGCATGCGGCTGCTGACCAACAACCCGGCCAAGCGCGCCGGGCTCGAGGGCTACGGCCTCTCGATCACCGAGCGGGTGCCGCTCGAGGTCGTGCCGAACGCCGACAACCTGCACTACCTGCGCACCAAGCGCGACCGGATGGGCCACGTCCTCGAGGACGGGTTCGACGACGCCGGCACCACGGCCGGCACCGACGAGGGAGAGAACGCATGAGCGGCAGCGGGGCGCCGAGCGCCGACCTGAGCGGGGCGCGCGGGCTGCGCGTGGCCGTCGTGGCGGCGTCGTGGCACGACACGGTGATGGACGCGCTCGTGGCCGGCGCCGTCCGCGCCCTGGACGAGGCGGGTGCGGCCTACGACCTCATCCGCGTGCCCGGGGCCTTCGAGCTCCCGGTGGTCGCGAAGGCCGCTGCGGCCGACCACGACGCCGTCGTGGCCCTCGGCGTCGTGATCCGCGGCGGCACGCCGCACTTCGACTACGTCTGCTCCGCCGCGACCGACGGACTGACCCGCGTGGCGCTCGACACCGGCGTCCCCGTCGGCTTCGGCGTTCTCACCTGCGACGACGAGCAGCAGGCGCTCGACCGCGCCGGACTGCCCGGGTCGTCGGAGGACAAGGGGCGCGAGGCGGTCGAGGCCGCGCTGCTCACGGCCCTGACCCTGCGCGGGATGACGCCGCGGGGTTCCGTAGGCTTCGCGTCGTGAAGACTTTCGAGGAGCTCCACGCGGAGCTGGTCACCAAGTGGGCCACCAAGGACCCCGAGTCCGGCACCGTCACCCGCCTGCTCGAGGACGGCGTGCACGGAATCGGCAAGAAGGTCGTCGAGGAGGCCGCCGAGGCCTGGATGGCGGCGGAGTTCGAGGGCAAGGAGCGCGCGGCCGCGGAGATCTCGCAGCTGATCTTCTTCACCCAGGTGCTGATGATCGCGTCCGACGTGTCGCTCGAGGACGTCTACCGCCATCTCTGATCCTCGCGCCGTCCACCCGACCCTGACGACCACGAGGAGCAGCGCCATGCTGCGAGTCGCCCTGCCCAACAAGGGCCAGCTGTCCGACCCCGCGCGCGAGATGCTGCGCGAGGCCGGCTACCCCGCCGCGCACAGCGCGCGCGAGCTGGTCGTGCTCGACCCCGACAACGACGTCGAGTTCTTCTTCCTCCGCCCGCGCGACATCGCGACCTACGTCGCCACCGGGCAGCTCGACGTCGGCATCACCGGCCTCGACATGCTCATCGACTCCGGCAGCGACGCGGAGGTCATCCTCGACCTCGGCTTCGCCCGGTCGGCCTTCCGCTTCGCGGTGCCGGCTGCGGAGGCCGGTGACGGCACCGACGCCGCCAGCGTCCTCGCCGGCCGTCGCATCGCGACGTCCTACGACGGACTGCTGCGCGCGCGTCTCGCCGACCTCGGCATCGAGGCCACCGTCGTGAAGCTCGACGGCGCGGTCGAGAACGCGGTGCGTCTCGGCGTCGCCGACGCCGTCGCCGACGTCGTAGAGACGGGCACCACGCTGAAGCAAGCCGGCCTCGTCGTCGTGGGCGAGCCGCTGCTCAACAACCAGGCCGTGCTCATCCGTCGTACCGGGGTCGAGGCCTCGGTCGCCGTTGACACGTTCGTCCGGCGCCTGCAGGGCGTCTTCGTCGCCCGGTCCTACGTGCTCGTCGATTACGACATCCGCGCCGAGCAGGTCGAGGTCGCCTGCGCGATCACGCCGGGCATCGAATCGCCGACCGTCTCGCCGCTGCACGACCAGGGCTGGGTCGCCGTGCGCGCCATGGTGCCCAAGCGCGAGGTGCACCGGATCATGGACGAGCTGTACGACCTCGGCGCGCGCGGGATCCTCGTCACCGACATCCTCGCCTGCCGGCTCTGACGACCGGTCGCCCCACTACTGCTGGGCGCGCGCGGTGACGACGGGGCAGGGAGCGTTGAACAGCACGGCCTGCGCGGTGCTGCCGAGCAGCATCTTCCCGACCGGGGAGCGCCGCCTCATCCCGATGACCACCAGCCGGGCCTGGCTCGCGATCGCCTGCGACACGATGACGTCGGCGGGCTCGTCGGCCGAGGTCAGCGTGAGCACCTCGGCGTCGACCCCCTGCTCGGCGAGCCGGTCGTGGAAGGCGTCGGCCTCCTGCTCCTCGGAGAACTCGCCACCGAGGTCGTCGGGCTCGGACTTGTTGATCACGACGAGCCGCTCGCCCTCCTGCAGCAGGTCGAGGGCGGTCGCGAGAGCCGCGCGGCCCTCGTCGGTCTTGACGTAGCCGAGCACGACGGTCATGAGTCCTCCTCGCCCCGGGCACGTCCCGCGGTCCGGAACAGTTGTAGCAGCGCGGCGGTCCGGGCACGACCGGGTCGCCCGTCCCGGCCGGGCCGTGCGCGAGGATCGGGGCATGGACCTCGAGCACGGCGCCGCCGAGCAGCACCACCCCGGCGTCCCGCGCTTCGGCGGCATGACCGTCCCGGACCCGGAGTTCGCCGCCGACGACGGATCGCCCGACCCGGCCGTGGCCGCCGCGCTGGCCGGCTGGGCCGCGGGCACGGCGTACGACGCCGACGTGGTCTCGGCCCTCACCGGGTCGCGCCTCATAGTGCCGCTCGTCGCGGTGCTCGACTCGCTCGACGAGGACGCCGCCGCCCCGGGGCCGGGGGAGAAGGACTCGCACATGGCCTCGGTGAGCATGGTCGCCCCCGACGGTCGTCGCGGGCTGCTCGCCTTCACCTCGGTCTCGGCCATGGCGGCGTGGGACCCGCAGGCGCGCGGGATCCCGTCGCGTGCCGAGAAGGTCGCCGCAGCCGCGCTCGAGGAGGGCGCCGACGCCGTCCTGCTCGATCTCGGCGTCGTCGTACCGACTCGAGGCGAGGTAGCCGAGCACGGCGCCGAGGCCGAGGCGCTTGAACACCGGGACCGCGACGACGGCGGCGGCGAGGAAGATCGTGGCCTGGGCGAGTTCCATTCCCAGCCCGGGAGCTTAGGCGAGCTCGGGGCGGGTGCCGAGCACCGGGAGGCGGC
>JBGAJT010000400.1:0-2216 GCA_044224785.1 Candidatus Nanopelagicales bacterium
GAGGATCACGGCCTCCATGAGGTCGACGCAGGCGCGGTCGAGGGCGCGCGCCCGCTGGTCGGCGTAGCGCATCTCCTCGGGCAGCCGGGGCAGCGTGCCGAGCACCCACTCCGGCACCGGGTCGCCCGCGGCGATCGAGAGGCAGCACTCGGTGCCGTAGCGGTCGACGAGGCGGCGCAGCGGTGCGGTCACGTGGGCGTACGCCGCGGCGACGGCCGCGTGGCGCAGGATGTCGGGCTCGTCGTCGCCGACCGGTGCGGTGATCTGCGTGTAGCCGGCGGAGCGCAGCAGAACCGTGACGAGGTTGAGGAAAGCCGCGTGCGCGGGCGTGCGGGGATCGAGATCGCGGACCAGCTCGGCGTAGGACATCTCGCGCGGCCAGTCGATCTCGAGGCCGGCCGCCGTGCGCCGCAGCCGCTCGTAGTCCTCTGCCGCGGGCGGCGGCATCGTGCGCACGATCCCCACGCCGGCGTCGAGCATCATGCGCGCGGCGCACATGCCGGTCAGCAGCGAGATGTGGGCGTTCCACGACTCGACCGGCAGCGGTGCGCGCAGCGCGAGGCGGTAGCCGGGGCCGTCGTCGAGGATCTCCTGGTCGGGCACGCGCACGTCGATGCCGCCGCGGGCGATCTCGAGCTCGGTACGCCGCAGGCCGACGTCGCGCAGCAGGAGCAGCGACTCGTCGGCGGTCCCGTCGTCGAGTGCGTGCTGCACCTCGGCGTAGGACAGCTGCGCCCGGCTGCGGACGAGCGCGCGCTCGACGTCGACCTCGACCGGGAGACCCGTGGCGTCGAGGTCGATCCGCCACACCACGGCAGGACGGTCGACGCCGGGCAGCAGGCTCGCGGCGTCCTCGGAGAGCGACGGCGGGTGCAGCGGGGTGCGCAGGTCGGGGCTGTAGAGGGTGACGCCGCGGCGGTGGGTCTCCTCGTCGAGCGCGCTGCCGGGGGGGACGAAGGCGGCGACGTCGGCGATCGCGTACTGCACCCGGTAGCCGGTGCCGAGGCGGCTCAGGTGCACCGCCTGGTCGAGGTCGGTCGCGCCGGGCGGGTCGATGGTGACGAAGGGGACGTCGGTGAGGTCGCGCCGCCGCTTCGATCGCAGGGCGGGGTGCGGGTCGTGCGCGACCTGCGCCGCCTCGGCGAGGACGTCGGGCGGGAAGGCGGCCGGCACGTTCTGCTCGTCGCGCACGGCCTGGAACCCCGCACGTAGCGCATCGCCCTGACGGGTCATGGCACGCAGCCGGCGGCGGGTCACCGGGCCAACCTACGTGCGGCGCGGCACAGCGGCAGCCGGATACCTCGGCGAGATGTCGGCCGTCGGCGTACGCCGGCACACCGTGACGCGACGTCTCGTCGGCCTCCTCGGGAGGTGCGGCATGACGGCGGTCGCGAGCACGCAGTCGTGCCGCAGCTCGGCCCGACCCGGTCGTGCGGGGGCGGGGGCGGTCCGACAGGATGCGTCGCGTGCTCGTGCTGCTGCCGCCGTCGGAGGGCAAGACCGCGCCCCGCCGCGGCAAGCCGCTCGACCTCGACGCGCTCTCGTTCCCGGGGCTCACCGCCACGCGCGAGGAGGTCCTCGACGCTCTGGTCACCCTCGCCGCGAAGCACCCGGCGCGCGCGCTCGAGGTCCTCAAGCTCTCGCCGCGGCAGACCGACGAGGTCGCGCGCGACGCCGTCCTGGAGACCGCTCCGACCGCCACGGCCGGCTCGATCTACACCGGCGTCCTCTACGACGCGCTCGACCTCGCCACCCTCGACAGCGCCGCGAAACGCCGCATGCAGCGCAGCGTCGTCGTCGCGAGCGCGCTGTTCGGAGCGCTGCGGCTCGGCGACCGGATCCCGGCGTACCGGCTGTCCGGCGACGTCGTGCTCCCGAAGCTCGGGACGGTGTCGTCGCTGTGGCGCGACCCGCTGGCCGTGGCGCTCCCCGAGGCAGCCGGCCGCGGTCTCGTGGTCGACCTCCGATCGGGCACCTACGCCGCGATGTGGAAGCCGACCGGTGACGTCGCGTCGCGCACCGTCGCGGTGCCTGGCCCGAAAGCCGTGCGGCGCAAGGTGGACGGCAATGCGCGCCGGCGCAAGGCGAAGCTGGTCGATCCGGTCGAGATCGAAATCGACGCGGACGACGACGAGAGGCCAAAGCGCCGCTTTTCGCCCCGGGCGCTGCTGTCCGGCCTGTTCGCGCGCAAGGCCGAGCGGCGCGAGCCGACGCTG
>JBGAJT010000401.1:0-2201 GCA_044224785.1 Candidatus Nanopelagicales bacterium
GGGGCAGGGGCAGAGGCAGAGGCAGGGGCAGCCACCGGGGCGGGCGGGGCCAGGAACGGGGCCGCCGGCACCGGCGCGTCCCACGTGGTCGCGGGCGGGAGCACGGGCGGCCCGACGGGCGGTGCCGGGGCAGCGCGCAGCGTGCGAGCGCGGGGTGCCTCGTGCGTGCCCATGCCTGCGCATCGGCCGTTCCCCTCCCCACCTCCAGCCCGGCGCGGCGACGTCACTCCCCCGGCGCAGCGGTGAGCCGGGGGCGGGAGTCCGGTCGGCACCGATTAGGGTCGGGACCGCCATGAGCGTGCGCGTGTACTCCGGACCTCACGCCGACCGTCGCCGGGGCGGCGGAGGCGGGTTCCTGCGCGCCCTGCCCTGGGTGCTGGCGCTGCTCACGATCCTGGCCCAGATCCTGTGGCCGATCACGCACGGCGGCACCCGCGACACCCTCACGGTCGTCGCCGTCGTGCTGTTCTTCCTCGCGAGCGCGTCGCACGCCTGGATCGTGCGCGGCTGGCTCTGGGCGCTGGGCTGGTTCGTCGCGAGCGCGGGCATCGGGTTCGGCGTCGAGGTGCTCGGAACCCGCACCGGCCTGCCCTTCGGCGACTACAGCTACGGCTCGAGCCTCGGCCCGATGCTCGCGGGCGTCCCCGTGGTGATCCCGCTGGCCTGGGCGATGATGAGCTACCCCGCGCTGCTCGTCGGCCGCCGCCTCGTGCGCGGTGCGCTCGGCACCGCGGTCGTCGCCGCTGTCGCTCTCGCGTCGTGGGACCTCTTCCTCGACCCGCAGATGGTCGGCGAGAAGCACTGGACCTGGAACCTCGACCGCACGCCGGTCCTCATCGGGATCCCCGACGTCCCCGTGCAGAACTTCGTCGCGTGGCTGCTCGTGTCGCTCGTGCTCATGCTCGTCCTCGGGCTGCTACCGCGCCGGCGCAACGACGGCGCCGAGGGCGACGGCGTCCCCGCCCTGCTCTTCCTCTGGACCTACGTCTCGAGCGTCGTCCTCAACGCCTTCTTCCTGCACCGGCCGGCCGTCGCGCTGTGGGGCGGCATCGTCATGGGCATCGTCGCGATCCCCTACGCCTACGCGCTGTGGACCGGGCGCGACTGACCCGCGCCCTGGAGGTGCTCGTCGCCTCCGGCGCGGTCGCCGCCTGGGCCGCCACCGCGCACACGGCGTACAACCTGCGCGTCCTGCGCACCCCGCCGCCGTCGCCCGCACCCGTGCCCGAGCGCGTCAGCGTCCTGGTGCCCGCGCGCGACGAGGAGGCGCGCATCGGTCCCTGCCTCGCGGCGCTCATCTCGACCGAGGGCGTCGCCGACCTCGAGATCCTGGTGCTCGACGACGGATCCACCGACGGCACGGCCGAGATCGTCCGCGCCTACGAGCAGCGCGACCCGCGCGTGCGCCTCATCCACGGCGGCAGCGACCCGCTGCCCGACGGCTGGCTCGGCAAGCCCTGGGCCTGCGAGCGGCTCGCGCGCGCCGCCACCGGCTCGGTGCTGGTCTACGTCGACGCCGACGTCACCGTCGCGCCGCACGGGGTCGCCGCCAGCGTGGAGCTGCTGCGCGAGGCCGGCCTCGACCTCGTCTCGCCCTACCCGCACCAGCAGGCCGACGGCACGCTCCCCCGTCTCGTGCAGCCGCTGCTGCAGTGGTCGTGGCTCACCACGCTGCCGCTCGGCCCGGCGGAGTCGTCGCCGCGCGAGTCGCTCGTCGCCGCGAACGGCCAGCTGCTCGTGGTCGACGCCGCCGCCTACCGCCGCGCGGGCTGCCACGAGGCGGTGCGCGGCGAGGTCCTCGACGACGTCGCGCTCCTGCGCGCGGTCAAGCGCAGCGGCGGTCGCGGCGTGGTCGCCGACGGCACGCACGTCGCGAGCTGCCGGATGTACGACTCCGGACCGGACCTCGTCAACGGCTACACCAAGTCGCTGTGGTCGGCGTTCGGTACCCCCGCGGGCTCGGCTGCGGTCGTGGGGCTGCTGTCGTGGCTCTACGTCGTCCCCGCCGTCGCCGTCGTCGCCGGGCCCACCCACCGGGCGCGCGCGTTCGGGGCCGCGGGCTACGCCGCCGGAGTCGCCGGCCGCACCCTCGTCGCGCGCCGCCGCGCCGGCAGCGCGATCTGGTTCGACTTCGCCGCGCTGTGCGACGGCCCGCGCTCCCAGCGCGATTACCTGGTGCTCGCGCAGCGCTATTCGGTGCT
>JBGAJT010000402.1:0-2177 GCA_044224785.1 Candidatus Nanopelagicales bacterium
TCCTGTCCGGCACGCTCGAGATCGACAGCGCCGAGGACGGCACGATCACGCTGTCCGGCGACTCCGGCTCGCTCGCGCTGGCTCCGGCCGGCGGCGGTGTCGAGGACGCGGGCGAGACGCTCTGAACGCGAAACCCCGTTCTCGCCCCGAGGTGCTGCCAGCGAGGATGAGGTCATGAGCGCGACGCTGCAGGCCCGCGGACTGGCTGCGGGACATGGCGACCGCGAGCTGTGGAGCGGCCTCGATCTGGTGGTGGCGCCCGGCGACGTCGTCGGGCTGGTCGGCCCGAACGGGGCCGGCAAGACCACGCTGCTGCGCATCCTCGCCGGGCTGCGCGCACCCGACGGCGGCAGCCTGGCGCTGTCGCCCCCCAACGCCCACGTCGGCTACCTCGCGCAGGAGCCGGACCTGCGCGCGGGCGAGTCGGTGCACGACCACCTCGCCCGGCGCACCGGCGTCGCCGAGGCGCAGGCCGAGCTCGACCGGCAGGCGCAGGCGCTGGCCGACGGCGTGCCGCACGCCGACGAGAAGTACTCCGACGCGCTCGACTCCTGGCTCGCGCTCGGCGGCGCCGACCTCGAGGAGCGGGTGGCCGTCGTCGTCGCCGACATCGGGCTCGACGTCGACCTGGCGCTCCCCGTGACCGCGCTGTCCGGCGGCCAGCGGGCGCGGGTCGGGCTCGCGGTGCTGCTGCTGTCGCGGTTCGACGTCTACCTCCTCGACGAGCCCACCAACGACCTCGACTCCGACGGCCTCGACCTGCTCGAGGAGTTCGTCGGCGGGCTCGAGGCACCGGTGGTCGTCGTGAGCCACGACCGCGAGTTCCTCGCGCGCACCGTGACGACCGTGGTCGAGATCGACCGCAGCCTGCAGCGGATCACGACGTACGGCGGCGGCTACGAGGCCTATCTCGACGAGCGCTCGGTCGCACGGCGCCGCGCCCGCGAGGCGTACGAGGGCTACGCCGACCGGCGCAGCGAGCTCGAGGCCCGCGCGCGCATGCAGCGCGCGTGGATGGAGAAGGGCGTGAAGAACGCGCGGCGCAAGCAGCGCGACAACGACAAGGTCGGCCGCAAGTTCCGCACCGAGCAGACCGAGAAGCAGGCGGCGAAGGCTCGTCAGACCGAGAAGGCGATCGAGCGCCTCGAGGTCGTCGACGAGCCGCGCAAGGAGTGGGAGCTGCAGTTCTCGATCGCCGCGGCACCGCGCTCGGGCGAGGTCGTCGCGGTCGCGCGCAACGCCACCGTGCAGCGCGGTTCCTTCGTCCTCGGCCCGGTCGACCTGCAACTGACGCTCCGCGACCGCATCGCCGTCACCGGACCCAACGGCTCGGGCAAGACCACGCTGCTCGCACTGCTGCTCGGCCGTACCCCTCCGTCGAGCGGCCTCGTCAGCCTGGGCTCCGGAGTGGTGGTCGGCGAGGTCGACCAGGCGCGCGCGGCGTTCGAGGGCGACGACGTCCTGGTCGACGCCTTCGCCCGCGAGGTCCCGGACTGGCCGACCGCCGAGGTGCGCACGCTGCTCGCGAAATTCGGCCTCAGGTCCGACCACGTGCACCGGCCGTCGTCGTCGCTGTCACCGGGCGAGCGCACCCGTGCCGCGCTCGCGCTGCTGCAGGCTCGCGGCGTCAACCTGCTGGTGCTCGACGAGCCCACCAACCACCTCGACCTGCCGGCGATCGAGCAGCTCGAGGAGGCGCTCGAGTCCTTCGACGGCACGGTCCTGCTCGTCACCCACGACCGCCGGATGCTCGACACCGTCCGCCTCACCCGCCGCTGGCACGTGGATTCCGGCAAGGTGACGGAGATCCCCCACGACTGACCCACGATCTGCCCACCTCCCGGCCCTTTCCCGAGCCATCTGGCGGCCGGAAAGGGCCACAAGATGGGCAAAGACTGGTGGTGGGGCGGGTAGCGTCCCCGGCATGTCCACCGTCGCGCTCGTGCTGGCCGGTCTCGCCGGACTGCTGCACGTCTACTTCTTCGTCCTCGAGTCCGTCGTGTTCCGCACCCGGGGTCGCAAGGTCTTCGGGGTGCCGGAGGCCGACGTCGAGACCGTCGCGTTCTCGATGTACAACCAGGGCTTCTACAACCTCTTCCTCGCGGTGGTCACCATCGTCGGCGTGCTGTTCCGGCTCATCGGCGACCACGCTGCGATCGGTGACGCGCTGATCTTCG
>JBGAJT010000403.1:0-2174 GCA_044224785.1 Candidatus Nanopelagicales bacterium
TCGAGGCTGCCGCCCAGCCCGGACCGCCCGCCCGGCGTGATCTGGGCGGTGGCCCACCTACCGGGGCCCATGTGCTCCGGGACCCCGGCACACGCCCAATATCACGCGGGGACGTAGGGTCGGGGGGTGCCGTCGACACCGCCCGAGGGGGAACCCGCGCCTGCTGATGGCGCGCTGCCGACGTCGGCGCTCGAGCACCTCGGCGACCGGTCCTTCGCGGTCTACGTGCACGTGCCGTACTGCGCGACCCGGTGCGGCTACTGCGACTTCAACACCTACACCGCCGACGAGCTCGGCCCCGGCGTGAGCCGTGCGTCGTACGCCGACCAGGCGATCGCCGAGGTGCGGTTCGCGCGCACGGTGCTCGGCGACCGCGACCTGCCGGTGTCGAGCGTCTTCGTCGGAGGCGGTACGCCGACGCTGCTGCCGCCGGGCGACCTCGGGCGCATCCTCGCCGCGGTGCGCGACGAGTTCGGGCTGCTGCCCGGCGCCGAGGTGACGACCGAGGCCAACCCCGACTCCGTCGACGCCGACGCGCTGCAGCGGCTGCGCGACGACGGCTTCACGCGTATGTCGTTCGGGATGCAGTCGAGCGCGCCGCACGTGCTCGCGGTGCTCGAGCGCACGCACACCCCGGGCCGCGCGGTGCAGGCGGTCGCAGAGGCGCGCGCCGCCGGCTTCGCGCACGTGAACCTCGACCTGATCTACGCGACGCCGGGCGAGACCGATGCCGACTTCGCGGCGTCGCTCGACGCGGCCACGAGCAGCGGCGCGGACCACGTGTCGGCGTACTCGCTCATCGTCGAGGACGGCACGCGCCTGGCTGCGCGGATCCGGCGCGGCGAGCTGCCCGACGTCGACGACGACGTCGCGGCCGACCGCTACGTGCAGGCCGACGAGGCGCTCACCGCCGCCGGGCTCGAGTGGTACGAGGTCAGCAACTGGGCGCGGCCGGGCGGTGAGTGCCGGCACAACCTGTCGTACTGGCACGGCGACGACTGGTGGGGGGTCGGCCCGGGCGCGCACAGCCACGTGGGCGGCGTGCGCTGGTGGAACGTGCGCCACCCCTCGGCGTACGCCGAGCGCATCGCTGCCCACGTCTCGCCGGCCCAGGCGCGCGAGGTGCTCTCCGACACCGACCGGCGGGTGGAGGACGTGCTGCTCCGCGTGCGCCTGCGCGAGGGCCTGCCGCTCGGCCTGCTCGACGGCGCCGGCCTCGACGTCGCAGCACGCGCCGTCGACGACGGTCTCGCCGATCCCGCGGCGTACGCGCTCGGCCGCGTGGTCCTCACCAGGCCCGGCCGCCTCCTCGCCGACGCCCTCGTGCGAGACCTCCTCGACTGACCTGATCCGGAATCTGCCCACCTAGTGGCCCTTTCCGAGCCTCAGATCGCCCGGGAAAGGGCCACTAGGTGGGCAGGAGCTGGTGGGTCAGCGGAGGAAGCGGAGGGCCAGCGGGTAGCGGACGTAGGCGCCCTGCATCGACCGCAGCGCGGCCCAGGTCGCGAGGATCGCGCCGTACGCCGCTACCGCACCGAGCACCGTCGGGCCGGCGCCACGCAGCGCCACCACGACGGCCACGACGAACGCGATCACCATCGTGAGCTGGTGGTTGAACGCCTCCTTCGCGTGCGAGTCGACGTAGAGCGAGCGCGGGCCGAGGGTGGCGAGCAGGAGCATCGGCGCGACGACGATGCCGGCGATCTGCGAGAGGTGCGCGAGCGCGGCGTAGACCCGCTCCTCGCGCGGCTGCAGCGGCCCCTCGTCGAGGGCGAAGTAGTTCTCGAGGACCGGGGGCTCGCCCGGTGTCGTCGCGCGGACCGGTCGCGGCGGCGGGTCGCCCGCGGGCAGCGAGCGCGGTGCGGCCTCGTGCGCGAGCCGGTCGGAGGGCAGCGGATCGTGGGGCAGCGGATCGTGGGGCAGCGGGTCGGAGCGCAGCGGGTCGGAGCGCAGCGGGTCGCGGGGGTCGTCGGCGTCGGCGGGGATCACGGGGGCACCTCCCGGGTCAGTGCGCCCATGGTGGGGCCGACCGCGGGGTCCCGCCACCGGGACCGGCGTCCTCGGCCCGAGGTGTCCGGTCGTCGTGGCACGCAGGAGGGGCGGGCCCCCGTGACCGGGCGCCCGCCCCTCGACGTGCGGTGGTGCAGGTCAGGCAGCGACTGCCTGGTTGGTGA
>JBGAJT010000404.1:0-1886 GCA_044224785.1 Candidatus Nanopelagicales bacterium
GGGAGCGACGCGCGAGGTGTAGGTGGCGAGCTCCTCCAGCGAGTGCACGCCGAGGGAGCCGACGCGGCCGATGAGCCCGTGCAGCACGTCGACGGTGGCGCGCGCGTCGGCGAGGGCGCGGTGGTTCGGCGTGGTGCCGGCGCCGAAGTGGGCGGCGAGGGTCGACAGCTTGCAGTTGCGAACCTCGTCGCGCAGCAGCACGGCGCGGGCCAGGCGCGCGGTGTCGACGACGGTGGGCTCGGGCCACGCACGGCCGAGCCGCGCGCACGCGCCCTTGAGGAAGCCGACGTCGTAGGGCGCGTTGTGCGCCACGATCACGGCGCCCGACATGAAGTCGAGGAACGCCGGGACCGCGGCGGACAGCGGCGGCGCGCCGACGAGCATCGAGTCGGTGATGCCGGTGAGCACCGCGATGAACGGGGGGACGGGGACGCCGGGCTGCACGAGGGTCTGGAACTCGCCGAGGACCTCGCCGCCGCGGACCTTCACGGCGCCGATCTCGGTGATGCCGGCCTCCGTGGGCGAGCCGCCGGTGGTCTCGAGGTCGACGACGACGAAGGTGACGTCGGCCAGCGGGGTGCCGAGGTCGTCGAAGGTCGGTTGGAGCGGCTGCCGGCGGGCCAGGTGCTCGGGCTCCACGCGCGCCGCCGGGCCGGGCGCCGGGCGGCGGGCGAGGGACCGGCCGTGGCGCACCGCAGGAGCGGACGACGGCTGGAGCGGACCCATGTCGTCGACGGTAGGCGGGGGGTACGACGGCCCGGCGCAGGCGCGCCGCCTAGATTCGTGCTCGGCCCGACCGCCCCCGCCGCCTCCCCGGTGGCACCTGGTCGTACGACGGGCCGCGGACGAGAGGAGCCGCTCGTGACGGCGCTGCCCGACGAGAGCACCCGCTGGCGCTGCGCCCGCTGCGGCAACCTGACGCGCTTCGACGTCGTCCGCACCAGCCGGGTCCGCGAGTTCTGGCACCTCGACCTGTCCGGCCGCCCCGTGGTCGAGGAGACCGAGACGGTGAGCGAGGTCGTCGAGTCCGTCGCGTGCCGCTGGTGCGGCGACGGGTCGGTCGTCGAGCTCGTCCCGCGTCCGGAGGACGGCGCCGACGACGACGAATCCGGCGACGACCGCGCGGCGACGTCCGGCCCGGACGCCTGAGGCGCGGAAGTGCTGCCGCTCGAGGGCGTCCGCGTCCTGGACCTGACCCGGCTGCTGCCCGGTGCGTACGCCACGTCGCTGCTCGTCGACCTCGGGGCCGACGTGCTCAAGGTCGAGGACCCGCGCGGCGGCGACGGCCTGCGCATCACGCCGCCGTACACGGGGTCGGGGGAGTCCGGCGTCTTCGTCGCCCTCTGCCGCGGGAAGCGCTCGATCGGCCTCGACCTCAAGCACGACGAGGGCCGCGCGATCCTGCTCGAGCTCGTCGCGCGGTCCGATGCGCTGATCGACTCCTTCCGCCCCGGCGTCCTCGACCGGCTCGGGCTCGGGCCCGCCGAGCTCGAGGCGGCCAACCCCGTGCTGGTGCACGTCTCGATGACGGCGTACGGCGACGGCGCCCGGCGGGTGCTCCCCGGCCACGACCTCAACGCCGAGGGCTACGCCGGCCTGCTCGGCCTCGCGCGCGGCCATGACGGAGCGGTGGGCATGCCGGCACAACCCGTGGCGGACATGGCGACCGGGCTGCAGGCAGCGCTCGCCGTCGTCAGCGGCCTGCGCCTCGCCGAGCGCGGCGAGCCGCTGCGCGCCGACGTGACGATGCTCGACTCGGCGCTGTCGCTCACCGGCCTCGCGCAGGGCTCGGTCGCCGCGACCGGCGACGCGCCGCCGACCCCCGACGTCCTCACCGGAGGGCTCGCGAGCTACGGCGTCTACCGGTGCGCCGACGGTCTCGAGCT
>JBGAJT010000404.1:1896-2124 GCA_044224785.1 Candidatus Nanopelagicales bacterium
TCGGGGCCCTCGAGCCGCAGTTCTTCGGCCGCGCGATGGAGCTCGCCGACCGGCCCGAGCTCGCCGCCCGGCAGTACGACGTGACCGGTCAGGACTCCCTGCGCGGCGAGCTGACCACGCTCTTCGCGTCGCGGCCGCGCGCGGACTGGCTCGCGCTGCTCGAGCACGACCAGACCTGCGTCACGCCGGTGCGCACCGTCGCCGACGCGCTCGCCGACACGGACCTGC
>JBGAJT010000405.1:0-2115 GCA_044224785.1 Candidatus Nanopelagicales bacterium
GCGGTCGGCGGCACCGTCGGCGGCGAGCACGCGCAGGCCGGCCCGCTGCAGGGCGGGCACGACGGCCTCGACCGAGGGCCCGGTGACGACCGGGAGGTGGAACAGCGACCCGGCCGACGCCCGGACCGCCTTGGGGTTCAGCGGGTCGACGCTCGCCTCGGTGAGCACCACTCCCCCGACGCCGGCGGCGTCCGAGCAGCGGATGACCGTGCCGACGTTGCCGGGGTCGCGCGCGTGAGCGAGGACGGTGACGAGGGTCGGGCGGCGGTCGAGGAGGTCGTCGAGGGTGGCGCCGACGCGGGCGCAGACCCCGACCATGCCCTGCGGGGTGACGGTGCCCGAGAGGGTCGCCACGACCTCGCCCGAGGCTCTGACGACGTCGGCGCCGGCAGCCCGCGCGGCGGCCACGACGTCGGCGTGGCGGTCGGCCGCCTCGGCGGTGACGTAGAGCTCGAGCAGGACGCCGGGAGCCGCCGCGGCCTCGCGGCAGGCCTGCGGGCCCTCGGCCAGAAAACGACCGTCCCGGTCGCGGAACGCGCGCTTCACCAGACGTCGAGCCGCCGTCACCCGCGGGGAGCGGGTGGAGGTCAGCTCGGTGGGTGAGCTCATGCGTTCGCGACCGGGACGGTCGGGAGCGTGCGTCAGGCCGCGGAGACCGGGGCGTTGACGTCGGCCGGCAGGTTCGCCTTGGCCACCTCGACGAGCGCGGTGAACGCGGCGGCGTCGTTGACGGCGAGCTCGGCGAGCATGCGGCGGTCGACCTCGACGCCGGCGGCCTTGAGGCCCTGGATGAAGCGGTTGTACGTGATGCCGTTGGCGCGGGCACCGGCGTTGATGCGCTGGATCCAGAGGCGGCGGAAGTCGCCCTTGCGCTTGCGGCGGTCGTTGAAGGCGTAGACCTCGGAGTGGAGGATCTGCTCCTTCGCCTTGCGGTAGAGGCGCGAACGCTGACCGCGGTAGCCGCTGGCCTGCTCGAGGACCTCGCGGCGCTTCTTGTGGGCGTTCACTGCCCGCTTGACGCGTGCCATGGGGGATCTCCTGTGGGACGAACGGGCCGCACCGGCCCGAGATGATTCGGGGTGGGGGCGGCCTAGCGGCCGAGCAGCTTCTTGACCTTCTTGGTGTCGGCCGGGGCGACCTCGGCCGTGCCGGCGAGGCGGCGGGTACGGCGGCTGGTCTTCACCTCGAGGAGGTGCCGACGGTTGACGCGCTCGTGCAGGATCTTGCCCGAGCCGGTCACCTTGAAGCGCTTCTTGGCGCCGCTGTGGGTCTTCTGCTTCGGCATGTCGCCGTTCTCCTCGTACGTCGGGTGCTGCTGCGGTCGTGCTGGTCTCGGTGCGGCCGGGGCCGCGGGTCGTGCGGTCGTGCGTCAGGCCTCGGCGGCCTCGACCGACTCGACGGCCTCGGTCGCCACGATCTCGGCGGCGGTCTCCTCCACCTCGTCGACCTCGACCTCCTCGAGCACGTCCTCGCCGCGGTCGCCCGCGACACGGCGTGCCTTCGCGGCGTCCTTCTCCGCCTGGGCCTCGGCCATGGCGTCGGCCTTCTTCTTCGTCGGGCCGAGGACCATGATCATGTTGCGGCCGTCCTGCTTCGGGGAGTACTCCACGAAGCCGTAGTCGACGACGTCCTCCGCGAGCTTCTTGAGCAGCCGGAAGCCCAGCTCGGGCCGGGACTGCTCACGACCGCGGAACATGATCGTGATCTTGACCTTGTCCCCCGCCTTGAGGAACCGCACGACGTGACCCTTCTTGGTCTCGTAGTCGTGCGCGTCGATCTTGGGGCGGAGCTTCATCTCCTTGATGACGGTGTTGACCTGCTTCTTGCGGTCCTCACGCGCCTTCAGGGCGGACTCGTACTTGAACTTGCCGTAGTCCATGAGCTTGCAGACGGGCGGCTTGGCCATCGGGGCCACCTCGACCAGGTCGAGATCTGCCTCCGCGGCCAGTCGCAGCGCATCCTCGATGCGCACGATGCCGACCTGTTCCCCGTTGGGGCCGACAAGTCGGACCTCGGGGACGCGGATCCGCTCGTTGATGCGGGGCTCGGCGCTGATGGGCTCTCCTCGGGTCGCTTCCTCGTGCACCGCGACAGGCCCTCATGAGTCGAGGCCCC
>JBGAJT010000406.1:0-2105 GCA_044224785.1 Candidatus Nanopelagicales bacterium
GTCGGCACCCGGGTCGAGATCGACCACCTGCTGGCGTCGCCGGTGGGCGCCCACGTCACCGCGGCGGTCTCGGTCACCGAGGTCGACGGCCGCCGGGTGTCGTTCGACGTCGCCGCCGAGCACCGGCTCGGCGACGGGGCGCCCGTCCTCGTCGCGAGCGGGCGCGTCGTGCGCGCCGTCGTGGACCGGGAGCGCTTCCTGTCCCGCCTGCCCTGAGCCTCAGGAGCCGACGGGGCGCGACCAGAACGTCAGGCGTACGCCGGGAGCCGGCTCCCGGTCGCGCGCGGGGTCGGGCCTGAACCCGAGCCGGGCGTAGAGCCGCTTCGCCGAGGCGTTGCTGTCGATCACGCTGAGCACCAGGGCGGTGTCGCCCGCCTCGACCGCAGCGGCCTCGCAGGCCGCCACGAGGGCCTCGCCGACCCCGGTGCCCCAGGCCTCCTGGGCGACGCCGAGGTAGCGGAACTCCAGCTCGCCGGGCCGGGCGTCGTGGGAGTGCGACGTGCCGTACGGCGTGAGCGTGACCGTCCCGACGATCCGCCCGTCCCGCTCGGCGACCAGGACAGGATGCTCGGCTGCCCGGCCGGCGACGTCGCGCAGGTGCGCGGCGTACCCGCTATCGCCGTTCAGGGCACCGCCGGCCGCGTACGCGGCCGTCACGAGCTCGCCGACGGCGGCGTGCTCCTCGGGGCGGGCGGGCCGGACCGTGACGGACGGCACTGCGGGTACGGAACCGGACGTTCTGGACACGTACGCATCCTGCCTTGGTAGCGTCGGTCGCGGTCGCCCGGGGAGGTCCGGACGGCCGGTGCGGGCACGACGCCGAGTTCTGCCCCGGCCCGCGCGTGAGACCGAGCAACCGCTCAGGGCAGGAGTGGGGGACCCACTTCCCGGGCGCGCGAACGCTGCGCGTCCTCGGGGTGAAGCCACGGTGAGCGCCGTGGCCGGCCAGCTCCGACGGCCGAACCCGACAGCTGACCCCGCAGGCGTGGCCGGAGGAACACCCGATGCCGGGTATGCCCAGCGCGCCGGACCAGGTCCGTCGCTCGCCCCTGTCCGCCCTCTCGCCCCGCGGCCGCGCCATCGCCGCAGGCGGCATGGTGGGAGCCCTCGCCCTCGCCGCGCTCGCCGTGGCGCCGCGCGACCAGGCCCTGCCGGGTGCCGCTGCCGTGGCCTCCGAGCGCGAGGTCGTGTCGGTCGACGTCGCCCCCGACGCCGACGGCCCGGTCTACCTGAGCTCCGTGCTCACCTCGGCGAAGCTGGCCGCCACCTCGCGACGCACGTCGACCACGAAGGCGAGCACGACCCCGCGCAAGACCGTGCGCGTCGTGGCTGCCGCACCCTCCTCGTTCCCGACCCTGCGCCCCGGCGACAAGGGCCGCGCGGTCGCCTACCTGCAGAAGCGTCTCGGCGTGCGGACCACGGGCTGGTACGGCCCCGCGACCCTCGCGGCGGTCGTCGCCTTCCAGAAGGCGCACAAGCTGCCCGCCAAGGGCATCGTCGGCGCCCAGACGTGGCGTGCGCTGGTCGCCAAGAAGGTCGCTGCCCCTGCGGCCCGCACCCTCGCGCGCACGGCCCGCGCCGCTGCCGCTCCGCGCGTCTCCGCGGTGGTCACCGCCGGCCGCGTCTGCCCGGCTCCCGGCGCCGCGTTCGGCGACGGCTTCGGCGTCGCGCGGTCGGGCCACAGCCACCAGGGCATGGACCTCATGGGTCGCCGCGGCATGCCGATCCTCGCGATCGAGGACGGCGTCGTGATCCGCGAGGGCCGGCAGTCCAACGGCGCGCTGCGCATCGTGCTGCAGGGCCGCAGCGGGTCGAAGTTCTTCTACGGCCACATGAGCAAGGACCTCGTCCACGCCGGCTCGCGCGTCAAGCGCGGCCAGGTCATCGGGCTCATGGGCGACACCGGCAGCCCGGGTGCGGTCCACCTGCACTTCGAGTTCTGGAAGAGCGGCGGCGAGTCCGCCGCCGTCGACCCCGCCCCCCTGCTTCCCCAGCGTGTGGCGCAGCGGGTTGCGCAGGCCCCGTTTCCGGTCCGTCTCCAACATGTGAGTGCCGAGGAACTGCCATATGAGCCCGCCACATTCGACTGCGCGGTCAGTACCTTC
>JBGAJT010000407.1:0-2103 GCA_044224785.1 Candidatus Nanopelagicales bacterium
GACGCCCGCACGATCGTCGGCGACGAGACCATCACCCGCAGCGTGCGGGAGTCGATCCTCAACGACTGGCGGGCCCTGGCGCCGCGCCGCCTCGGCGAGCTGCACGAGGGGGTGCGCGAGCGCATCGACCGCAGCGGCGAGCTCGCCCACCTGCTCGAGCCCGACCTCAAGGACTCCTACGGCGGCCTGCGCGACCTGGTCGCGCTGCGTGCCGTCGCCGCGTCGTGGATCACCGACGCCCCCGTCGCCTCGCTGCACGGCCACCGCGACCTCCTCCTCGACGCACGCGACGCCCTGCACCTCGTGGCCGGCCGCAGCACCGATCGCCTCCTCGCCCAGGAGCAGCCGGCCGTCGCCGCGCGCCTCGAGCTCGAGGGCGACGACCCCGCCGACACCCTGCTCCGCTCGATCTCCTCGGCCGGCCGCGCCGTCGCCTTCGCGTCGGAGAGCACGTGGCACCGCGTCGAGCGCCTGACCCGGCGTACGACGGTGCGCAGCGGCATCGCCACGCGCGCCCGCCGGCTGCGCGGCGGTCGCGCCGAGCGCGCGCCGCTGGCCGAGGGCGTCGTCGTCCAGGACGGCGAGGCCGTGCTCGCGGCCGACGCGCACCCCGAGCGCGACCCGCTGCTCGTCCTGCGGGCCGCCGCGGCGACCGCGCAGGCGGGCCTGCGGCTCTCGCCGCACGCCGTCGAGCGTCTCGCTCGCGACTCCGCGCCGATGCCGGTGCCGTGGCCCGCTCCCGCGCGCGACGCGCTCGTGTCGCTGCTCGGTGCCGGGCGTCCCGCCGTCCCGGTGTGGGAGGCCCTCGACCAGGCCGAGCTGTGGGGCCGGCTGATCCCGGACTGGGAGATCGTGCGCAGCGCCCCGCAGCGCAACCCCGTGCACCGCTGGACCGTCGACCGCCACCTGCTCGAGGCTGCGGTGCAGGCCTCGGCGTCGACGCGGCGCGTGGAGCGGCCCGACCTGCTCCTGGTCGGCGCGCTGCTGCACGACATCGGCAAGGGCCGGCCCGGCGACCACACCGACAACGGTGTGGAGATCGTGTCGCGCCTCGCCCCGCGCATGGGGTTCTCGATGGACGACACCGACACGCTCGTCGCCCTGGTCCGCCACCATCTGCTGCTCACCGAGACCGCCACCCGTCGCGACCTCGAGGACCCGGCCACCGTCGCCGGGGTCGCGGCCGCCGTGGGCGACCAGGACACGCTCGACCTGCTGCACGCGCTGACCGAGGCAGACGCCGCGGCGACGGGTCCGGCCGCCTGGAGCGCCTGGAAGAAGGCGCTCATCGACGACCTCGTCGCCCGCACGCGCGCCGTCCTGGCCGGCCGTCCGCGCCCTGTCGACCCGCGCACCACGGCCGCGCAGGTGCGGCTCTCGGAGGCGGTGCGCGCCACCTCCGAGCAGGGGGTCGCCGTCCTGGTAGACGAGGACGCGCCGTCGGGCACGACGACCGTCACCGTGGCCGCGCCGGACCGCACCGGCCTCATGTCCACCGTGGCCGGCGTCCTGTCGCTGCACCGGCTCGCCGTCCGCGGCGCGCAGGTCGACACCGTGAACGCGCCGGACGGCTCGCGCCGCGCCATCCAGGTCTGGACGGTCCTGCCGGCCTTCGGCGACCCGCCGCCCGTCGACCGGCTGCGCGAGGACATCGGCCGGGCGCTCGCCGGCGGGCTCGACGTCGCCGCGCGCCTCGACGCCCGCGAGCAGGCCTACCCCGCCCCGCTCGGCACGGCCGCGCCGGTGGTCGAGGTCGTCCCGGGTGCGAGCGACCGCGCGACGGTGCTCGAGGTCAAGGCGCACGACGCCCCGGCCCTGCTGCACCGCGTCACCCGCGCCATCGCGGCCGCCGACGTCGCGATCACCGCGGCCCGCGTCGCCACGCTGGGCTCCGAGGTGGTCGACGTCTTCTACCTCGTCGACCACGAGGGCCGCGCCCTCAGCGACGCCCGCTCCGCCACCGTCGTCGTCACCGTCCTCGGCGCCGTCACCACCTGACCCCGGCGCACGGCCCGCGCTGGTGGGGGGCAGGCCCGCCCCCCGCGGCGGGGGGGTGCGCCGGCCGCCGGTTACCCTGGGGTCCTGCGCCGGGGCCGCGTCCCC
>JBGAJT010000408.1:0-2098 GCA_044224785.1 Candidatus Nanopelagicales bacterium
TTCGTCCCCGCGCTGGCCGGCCTCGCGGCGCCGTGGGGGCGGTCGGACGCGACCGCGACCTTCGCCGGTCTGACCCTGGCGACGTCGCGCGCCGACGTCGTCGCCGCGGTGCTGCGCGGCGTCGCGGCCACCGTCGTCGACCTGCTCGACGTCGTGGCCTCCGACCTCGGCTCGCCGGTCACCCGGCTCCGGGTCGACGGCGGGCTGACCCGCTCGCGCACCCTGATGCAGGCGCAGGCCGACCTCGCGCAGGTGCCGGTCGACGTCTACCCCTACGCCGACGCGACCGCGCTGGGCGCCGCCTCGGCGGCCGCCGTCGGCCTCGACCCGTCGCGCGATCCCGCCGACGTCGTCGGCGGGTGGAAGCCCGCTGCCACCTACGAGCCGCAGTGGTCGCCCGACCGCGCGGCCGACCACCTCGGCCGCTGGCGCGCTGCGGTCGCCCGCTCCCTCGAGGCGACCTCGTGACCGAGCAGGTCTACGACGTCGTGGTCGTCGGTGCCGGCATCGTCGGCTGCGCGCTGGCGCGGGAGCTCTCCGGCCTCGCGATCGACTGCGTACCGCTCCGCATCGCTCTCGTCGAGGCGCGCGGCGACGTCGGCGACGCCACGAGCAAGGCCAACACCGCCATCCTGCACACGGGATTCGACGCGTCGCCTGGGTCGCTCGAGGCGTCGCTCGTCCGGCGCGGCTACGAGCTGCTCGCGGCGTACGCGGTCGACGCCGGCATCCCCGTCGAGCGCGTCGGCGCGGTGCTCGTCGCGTGGACCGACGAGGAGCTCGAGACGCTCCCGAAGCTGCTCGCCAAGGCGCAGGCCAACGGCTACGAGCACGGCGAGCTCATCGACGTCGCCGAGGTCTACCGCCGCCTGCCGCACCTCGGTGACGGCGCGCTCGGAGGCCTCGTGATCCCGGACGAGTCGATCATCTGCTCGTGGACGAGCGCGCTCGCGTTCGCCACCGAGGCCGTGCACCGCGGCGTCGACCTCCGGCTCCGCACGACCGTCACGGGGATCCGCGTCGAGGGGTCGACGACGTACGTCGACACCGGGGCCGGCGCGCTCGCGACGCGATGGGTGGTCAACGCGGCCGGTCACGGTGCGGACGTGCTCGACCGGACGCTCGGCCACGACCGGTTCCACGTCGTCCCGCGCAAGGGCGAGCTGATCGTGTTCGACAAGCTCGCGCGACGGCTCGTCGACCACATCGTGCTTCCGGTGCCGTCGTCGCGCGGCAAGGGCGTGCTCGTCAGCCCCACCATCTACGGCAACGTGATGCTCGGCCCGACGTCGGAGAACATCGAGGACCGCAGCGACACCTCCACGACCGAGCACGGCCTCGAGCTCCTGCTCGGCAAGGGGCGCGCGCTGATGCCCGAGCTGCTCGCGGAGGAGGTCACCACCACCTACGCCGGCCTGCGGGCCGCCACCGAGCACGACGACTACGTCGTCGCCGTCGACCCCGGCCAGCGCTATCTCCTCCTCGGCGGCATCAGGTCCACCGGCCTCACCGCGTCGATGGCGATCGCCGAGCACGCCACGGAGCTGCTGCGCGACGCGGGGGAGGCGCTCGACCAGCGCACCGACCTGCCGTCCGTGCCGCGGATGCCCAACGTGGGCGAGGCCTTCCTCCGGCCGTACGCCGACGCCGCGCGGATCGCCGAGGACCCCGACTACGGCCGCGTGGTCTGCTTCTGCGAGCGCGCGACGCGCGGCGAGCTGCGCGACGCGTTCGCCTCCACGATCCCGCCGACCGACCTCGACGGCGTGCGCCGTCGCACCCGTGCGCTGATGGGGCGCTGCCAGGGCTTCTTCTGCGGCGCGGAGGTCTCGCGCCTGCTCGAGGAGAGCCTGGAGGAGCAGCGATGAGCGGCGTCGACGTCGTGATCGTCGGGGCCGGCCCCGCCGGTCTCACCGCGGCGCGCGAGCTCGCCCGCGACCGCAGCGTCCTGGTGCTCGACCGCGAAGGCGAGGCGGGCGGGATCCCGCGCCACAGCGACCATCTCGGCTACGGCGTGCGCGACCTGCGCCGCGTTACGAGCGGCCCGGCGTACGCGCGGATGCTCGTCGACGCCGCGCTCTCGGCGGGCGCCGAGGTG
>JBGAJT010000409.1:0-1980 GCA_044224785.1 Candidatus Nanopelagicales bacterium
GTTTCAGTCGGCCTGCTTGGCAACGCCGCCGACGTCTTCGCCGAACTCGTCGCCCGTGGCATCACGCCGGACGTGGTCACCGACCAGACGAGCGCGCACGACCCACTCAGCTACGTCCCGGTCGACCTCACGCCGCAGGCGACGGCCGAGCTCGCCCGCACGGAGCCCCAGGAGCTGATCCGGCGTTCGCGGGCGTCGATGGCACTGCACTGCGCGGCGATGGTCGGGTTCTTGGACCGCGGTGCCGAGGTGTTCGACTACGGCAACAGCCTGCGCACCGAGGCCAAGCTCGGCGGCTTCGAGCGTGCCTTCGACTACCCCGGCTTCCTGCCGGCGTACATCCGACCGCTGTTCTGCGAGGGCAAGGGACCGTTCAGGTGGGTGGCGCTGTCGGGAGATCCCGCCGACATCGCCGCCACCGACAAGGCGGTGCTCGAGGTGCTGCCCGACGACGCCGGCCTCGCGCGGTGGATCCGTCTCGCCGAAGAACGCGTCGCTTTCCAGGGCCTGCCGGCACGCATCTGCTGGCTCGGGTACGGCGAACGTCACCGGGTCGGTCTGCGCTTCAACGAGATGGTCCGCCGTGGCGAGGTTTCCGCACCGATCGTGATCGGGCGGGACCACCTCGACTCGGGCTCGGTGGCCTCGCCCTACCGGGAGACCGAGGCGATGCTCGACGGCTCCGACGCGATCGCCGACTGGCCGCTGCTCAACGCGATGCTGAACGTCGCGTCGGGGGCGACCTGGGTGTCGATCCACCACGGCGGCGGCGTCGGCATCGGCCGCTCGATCCACGCGGGCCAGGTCGCCGTCGCCGACGGCACCGACCTCGCGGGCGAGAAGCTGCGCCGCGTGCTCACCAACGACCCCGGCATGGGCGTCATCCGTCACGTCGACGCCGGCTACGACCGCGCGGTCGAGGTCGCCGACGAGCGCGGCGTGCGCATCCCCATGCGCGAGGGCGGCGCAGGAGCGTGAGCCGCGAGGTCCGCACCGGCAGCGTCGTCGTCGACCGGATCGGCGAGCTCGTCACGAACGACCCGACCCTCGGCGAGGGACCGCTCGGGATCGTGCGCGATGCGGCCGTCGTGGTGGTCGACGGCGTCGTGACCTACGCCGGCCCGCGCGCCGGTGCTCCGGTCGCGGAGCACGCCGGCCGCCTCGACGCCCAGGGCGCCGCGGTGATCCCGGGCTTCGTCGACAGCCATGGGCACTACGTGTTCGCCGGCGACCGCGCCGAGGAGTTCGCGGCGCGGATGGCCGGGCAGCCCTACACCGCGGGCGGCATCGCGTCGACCGTGCGGGCCACGCGCGAGGCGAGCGACGAGGACCTCGCGGCCGGCGTCGGCCGTCTCGTCCGCGAGGCGGCGCTGTCGGGGACCACGACGGCGGAGTGCAAGTCGGGCTACGGCCTCAGCGTGGTCGACGAGCAGCGCTCGCTCGAGATCGCCGGACGTCACGCCGACGAGATCACCTTCCTCGGCGCGCACGTGGTGCCCCAGGAGTACGCCGACCGCCGCGACGACTACGTCGCCCTGGTCGCGGGGGAGATGCTCGACGCCTGCGCGCCGCACGCCACGTGGATCGACGTGTTCTGCGACCGCGGTGCGTTCGACGCCGACGAGGCGCGCGAGATCCTGCGTGCGGGCATCGGCCGCGGGCTGATGCCGCGCGTGCACGCGAACCAGCTGCAGCAGGGGCCGGGGGTGCAGGTTGCGATCGAGGTCGGCGCCGCGTCGGCCGACCACTGCACGCACGCCTCCGACGACGACCTGGCCCTGCTGGCCGGCAGCGACACCGTCGCCACGCTGCTCCCAGGCGCAGAGTTCTCGACCCGCTCGCCGTACCCCGACGGACGGCGGATGGTCGACGCCGGGGTGACGGTGGCCGTCGCCACCGACTGCAATCCGGGCTCGAGCTTCACCACGAGCATGCCCTTCTGCATCGCCGTCGCCGTGCGCGACATGCGCAAGACGCCGT
>JBGAJT010000040.1:0-16573 GCA_044224785.1 Candidatus Nanopelagicales bacterium
GCACGCTGCTGTTCCTCACGATCGCCGACGCCGTCGACGACGCGTTCCTCGGCGAGGTCGGGCTCACCAACGTCGCGCTCGCCGACGGGAGGGTCGAGGTCGCCTACTGGCTCGCCCCGGCCGCGCGCGGCCGCGGGGCCATGACCCGCGCGCTGCGCCTCGTGCTCGCGTGGGCGTTCGACGAGCTCGGCGTCGTCCGCGTCGACTGGTCGGCGCGCGCCGACAACGACGCGTCGCGCGCGGTGGCCGAGGCCGTGGGGTTCCGCGTCGAGGGCGTACGCCGCGACCGCTTCTACCGCCGCTACGACGGAGCCCGCTACGACGAGCAGGTCGCCGGGCTGCTCCGCGACGACCTGGTCCGCTGAACCCGCGCCCGCTCGGCGGTTCCGGTCGCCGGGACGGTCCGGACGGGGCAGGGTGGGCACCCAGGGCACCCACGAGGAGGACGCGTGTCGGAGATCAACGACTGGAACGCCGCGATCATCGCGGAGTTCCGCGCCAACGAGGGCAGGGTCGGCGGCCAGTTCGAGGGCGCTCCCGTCGTCCTCATGCACCACGTCGGCCGGAGGTCGGGCAAGGAGTTCGTGAACCCGGTCATGTACCTCGCCGACGACTCCGACCCGGCGACGATCTTCGTGTTCGCCTCCAAGGCCGGCGCGCCGACGCACCCGGACTGGTACTGGAACATGACCGAGGCCGGTCGCGCGACCGTCGAGGTCGGCACCGAGACCTACGACGTCGCCGTGCGCGAGCTCGAGGGCGACGAGCGCGACCGCGTCTACGCCGAGCAGGCCTCGCGCTACCCCGGCTTCGCGGAGTACGAGGAGAAGACCGCCGGGATCCGCGTGATCCCGGTGCTCGCCCTCACCCGCGCCTGACGCAGCAGGGCGGCCGGTGGTGTCCCTGGGGGCCGCCCTGCTGTGCGCTCAGATCATGCCCACGTAGATCGTGGCGTTGCCCGTGACGCTGATGTGCACGTACCCGGGCTGAGAGGTCCAGTACCAGTTGTTGGTCGACAGGGCCGGGTCGAACGCGGCGCTCCCCTGCAGGCCGATGTCCCATCCGGGCGACCAGACGCTGATCTCGTAGCCGTTCAGCGGGTCGGAGGACGCGTCCTGGTTCGGGAAGACGACGATCTGGTACATCCACGTGTGGCTGTCGAAGGCGACGTGCGTGACGTCGTCCGTCGTGCAGGCGCCGTCGGCGCGGCCGCAGTAGTAGAGGTCGTTGTTCTCCTGGCCGTACCAGTCCGCGTAGACGGTGACCTCGTAGCCCCACACCGCGTACAGGTCCTCGTTCGCGGCGAAGTCGTACGTCGCGCCGTCGGCGTAGACGACGGCCCCGCCTGCCTCGGTGGCCCAGCCTGCGAACGTGAGCCCGCCCTGGGTGGCGCCGAACGGGTTGGCCGTCAGGGCCGCGGAGATCTCCGAGGTCTGGGTCGTGCTGGCCGGGCCGTCGGTGTAGTTGGCGTGGAAGGTGACCGTGCGCTCGTTGGAGACGGCGGTCCAGTGCGCGTACAGCGTGGCGTCGGCGTCCGGGGTGTAGTTATCGCCGGCGGTGCCGCCCTCGGCGGCGGTGAACCAGCCGTCGAAGGTGAAGCCGGTGCGCTCCGGGGTCGGGAGCACGATCGCGTCGTCGCCCTCGGTCCACGTGGTGGCGGTCGGCTCGACGTCGCCGCCCTGCGCGGAGAAGGTCACGTCGTACGACGCCGGCGCCGGCGGGTCGCTCTGGGCCACGCGGACGACGATCGCGCGGGTCACGGCTGCCGCGGCGCGGTAGGCGGCGTTGCCGGGCTGCGTCGCGACGAGCGTGCAGGTGCCCACTGCGACCGCGTGCACGGCCGGCGCGTCCGACGTTCCGGTGACGGTGCAGACCGACGGCGTGGTGCTGCGCACGGTGACGCGCAGGCCGCTCGTGGCATGGGCGCTCAGCGGCTGGTCGTCGACGGTGGTGACCATGTCCTCGGGCTGGGCGAACGCCAGGATCTGACCGGGCTTGTCGCGGTAGGTGATGGTGACGACGGCGCGCCGGCTCAGGTCGGTGTTGCCGAAGATGCCCCCGGAGGAGATGTCGATGCGGCCCTTGAGCCCCATCGCCTTGAGGTGGGCGCGGACCTCGACAGCGCGCGCGGTGCCGAGCGCCTTGCCGTTGTCCCAGGCGGTCCGGGCCTGGACGTAGCCGATCACCTTGGTCGACGTCACAGTGGCGCCCGCAGGGATCGAGCGCAGCGCGCGCACGAGGATCCGCTGCGAGTAGCTGGTCAGGTAGGACTTGCCGGACGCGAAGTGCACGGTGGCGGTGACGGTGCGGGTCGCGGCAGGGGGCGGCGCGAGCATCTGCGGGTGGGCCGCAGCACCGGGCAGCGCGGACGCGGTCCCCGGCGCGAGCGCCACGAGCAGCCCGCCGGCGGCGACGAGCCCGATCAGTGCGCGCTTCCTCGCGGTCCGACGCTCGGTGTCCAGGAACATCTGTTCCTCCCCTGACGAGGGGCCGCCTCGCGGCCCGTGCGGTGACGCCGCCTCACGGCGGCGTCCTCGCTGAGGGGTCTCGGCGTCCTCGGGAGGCCGGCTTGAATCTCCGCTCCGCAGCGTCGCCGGCACCTCTCGCCGTGCTCACCACGACGGAGGAACTGCGGCGCGAGGGCCGCACGACGCGCAGATCTGCGGCGCGCGCTCAGGACCAGGTGGTGGCGCTGATGCGGTCGAGCGCGGTCTGCAGGTCGGCGGGGTACGGCGAGGAGTACTCGACGCGCTCGCCGGTGCCCGGGTGCTCGAACGCGAGGCGGCGGGCGTGCAGCCACTGGCGGGTGAGCCCGAGGCGCTGCGCGAGCACGGGGTCGGCGCCGTAGGTGAGGTCGCCGACGCAGGGGTGGCGCAGCGCCGAGGTGTGCACCCGGATCTGGTGGGTTCGCCCGGTCTCGAGGTGGATCTCGAGCAGCGACGCGTGACGGAACGCCTCGAGCGTCTCGTAGTGCGTGATGCTCGGCTTGCCGTCGGTCACGACGGCCCAGCGGTACTCGTGCTTGGGGTGCCGGTCGATCGGGGCGTCGACGGTGCCGCGCGGCGGGTCCATCAGGCCCTGCACCAGCGCGTGGTAGGTCTTGTCGACCGTGCGCTCCTTGAACTGCCGCTTCAGCGAGGTGTAGGCGCGCTCGCTCTTCGCGACCACCATGAGCCCGGTGGTGCCGACGTCGAGGCGGTGCACCACTCCCTGCCGCTCGGCGGCTCCCGACGTCGAGATGCGGTAGCCGGCACCGGCGAGCCCGCCGATGACGGTCGGCCCGGTCCAGCCCGGCGACGGGTGGGCGGCGACCCCGACCGGCTTGTCGACGACCACGAGGTCGTCGTCGTCGTGGACGATGCGCAGACCCTCGACCAGCTCGGGCACGACGGTGATGGCGACGGGCGCGTCGGGCATCTCGACCTCGAGCCAGGCACCCGCGGTGACGCGCGCGGACTTGCCGACCTCCTCGCCGTCGAGCCGGACGCCGCCGGCCGCGGCGATGTCGGCGGCCTTGGTCCGCGAGAGCCCGAACAGCCGCGCGAGGGCGGCGTCGACGCGCTCCCCCTCGAGACCGTCGGGGACCGGCAGGCTGCGCTGCTCGCCCACTAGGACTTCTTGCCGTTGAGGTCGATGCCGAGCAGCGCGAGCACGACCATGGCCACGGCGGAGCACGTGATCGCGGCGTCGGCGACGTTGAACACCGCGAAGTGCTTCACGAAGATGAAGTCGACGACGTGCCCCTGCATCCAGCCCGGGTCGCGGAAGAGGCGGTCGATGAGGTTGCCCACCGCGCCGCCGAGCAGGCCGCCGAGGGCCAGCGCCCAGGCGAGGCTGCCGAGCTCGCGCGACTTGCGCACGATGACGACGACGACCGCGATCGCGATCAGCGGGAACACGAAGGTGAAACCGGTGCCGAACGAGAAGGCGGCGCCGGGGTTGCGCAGGAAGTCCAGGGCCAGCCAGTCGCCGAGGATCTGGACCGGCGGCTTGCCCTCGAGGTAGCGCACGGCCAGCCACTTGGTCAGCTGGTCGAGGACGACGACGGCGGCAGCCACCCCGAACGTCGTGGCGACCAGGTGGCGTCGGCGCGGCGGCTCTGCGTCGGCGGCGGTCCCGTCGGCGGTCCCATCGACCACCGCGTCCGTCGTGCCTGCCTCGTCAGCGGCGCCGCCGGGCTGCTCGACCGTGGCGAGGACGTCGTCCGCCGCCCCGGGACCCGCATCGGGGTCGGGGGCGTGCTGGCCGGGGCTCTCCTCGCTCACGAGGAGCGAGGGTACGTGGCGCTGCGCGTCGTGGGCGAACCGCCGTACGCCGCTGCGCTCAGCGCCGCTCCTCGAGCTGCTTGCAGGAGACGCAGAGGGTGGCGCGCGGGAAGGCCTGCAGGCGCAGCTTGCCGATCGGCTTGCCGCAGCGCTCGCAGACGCCGTACGTGCCGTCGTTGAGCCGACCGAGCGCCCGCTCGTTCTGCTGCAGCAGCTCGCGGGCGTTGTTGGCCAGCGACATCTCGTGCTCGCGCTCGAAGGTCTTGGTGCCGGCGTCGGCCTGGTCGTCGCCCGCGCCGTCGCCGGAGTCGCGCAGCAGGTCGGCGATGCCCTCCTCGGCCTCGGCGATCTGGTGGTGCAGCCGGGCCACCTCGAGCTCGAGCTCGCCGCGGACCTCGGCGAGCTCCTTGGTCGTCCAGGGCGACTCGTCCTCGCGGACGGCGAGACGGGGCGCCTTGGTCGAGACCTTCGCGGGAGCCTTGGCCGCCGGAGCCTTGGCCGGCGCAGCCTTCGTCGCGGGTGCCGCCTTGGCCGGCGCGGCCCTCGTCGCGGGTGCGGGCTTGGCGGGCGCAGCCTTCGCGGGCGACGCCTTCGCGGGAGCCGCCTTCGCGGGAGCAGCCTTCGTGGCCGCCGGAGCGGCCTTGGCCGGCGCAACCTTCGCGGGCGCAGCCTTCACAGGTGCAGCCTTCTTCGCCGGAGCAGCCTTGGTCGGTGCGGTCTTGGTCGGTGCGGCCTTCGCGGGCGCAGCCTTCGCGGGCGCGGCCTTCTTGGCGGCCGGCGCCGCCTTGGTGGGCGCGGCCTTCGTCGCGGCCGGCGCCGCCTTCGCGGGCGCAGCCTTCTTCGCGGGAGCAGCCTTCTTCGCGGGCGCAGCCTTCGCGGGAGCGGCCTTGCTCGCGGGGGCCTTCGTGGCGGCCGCCTTGGTGGGCGCGGCCTTCTTCGCGGGCGCGGCCTTCTTCGCCGACGCTGCCATGACGGCCTCCCTCGACACCGCTGTGCCACGGGCCACCGGTCGACCTGCATCCCCCGTGGACGTCCGGTCTGCGGCACAAGCCTGCCGAGGATAGGCACTGGCACCCGCGCGATCAACACGCCGCGCCGCTCAGGCTGGGAGCGAATCCGCAGGTCAGGGCTCAGGTGTTCCGCAGAGCGGACACCCGCTCCGCCAGGTCGGCGGGTGGATCGACGATTTCGACCAGTTTGTCCCGGCTGGTCGCTCCCTGGACGAGGACGACCTGGCGCGGCCGCACCCGCAGCGCGTCCGCCAGCGCGCGCAGCACCGCGGCGGTGGCCGCACCGTCGACCGCGCGGGCGCTCACGGCGACGACGAGCCGGGCGTCCGGGCCCTCGCCGTACGCGCCCCCGACCCGGGTGCGCGAGGCGCCGGGCCGGACACGCACGGCGACGCGCAGAGGCTCGGGCATACGCGCAAGCCTGCCAGCCGTCGGGCCGGATACCCTGGACCCCGTCCAGGCACGGCGACGACGGGGACGAGTAGTCCCGCACGCAGCCACGAGCGACCCGGGGACGGTGCGAGCCCGGGGGTGTGCGCGGGGTGAACATCACCCCCGAGCTGTCGGAGGAGCCGCGGGAGACCGCGGGGTAGACCCGACCGCCTGCGACGTCCGAGAGGGCGTGGTCGTCGACCGCGCCAAGGAGGGTGGTACCGCGGGGTCCGGTCCGACCGGCCGCCTCGTCCCTCCGTCACGACAGCCCGGCCGCGAGGCCGGGTCGCAGACGGAGGATCGATGTACCGCCCGGTGCCGCCGCAGGTCGACCTGCCCGCGCTCGACCACGAGGTGCTCGCGCTGTGGCGCGAGCGCGAGGTCTTCGAGCGCTCGCTCGCCGCCACCGAGGGCCGACCGCTCTGGGTGTTCAACGAGGGTCCGCCGACCGCCAACGGCATGCCCGGCACCCACCACGTCGAGGCGCGCGTCTTCAAGGACGTCTTCCCGCGCTACCGGACGATGAAGGGCTACCACGTCCCGCGCAAGGCCGGCTGGGACTGCCACGGCCTCCCGGTGGAGCTCGCGGTCGAGAAGGAGCTCGGGTTCTCCGGCAAGAAGGACATCGAAGCCTACGGCATCGCCGAGTTCAACGAGAAGTGTCGCGAGTCGGTGCTGCGCCACGTCGGCGCCTTCGCCGACCTGACCGAGCGCATGGGCTACTGGGTCGACATGGGCGACGCCTACTGGACCATGGACCCGCACTACGTCGAGAGCGTGTGGTGGTCGCTCAAGCAGATCTTCGACAAGGGCCTGCTGACCCAGGACTACCGGGTCACGCCGTACTGCACCCGCTGCGGCACGGGCCT
Source organism: Candidatus Nanopelagicales bacterium (assembly GCA_044224785.1). GTDB lineage: Bacteria > Actinomycetota > Actinomycetes > S36-B12 > CAIYMF01 > Longivirga. The sequence goes on from JBGAJT010000040.1 coordinate 6,577, forward strand.
CTCCGACCACGAGCTCGCCCAGGGCTACGAGACCGTCGTCGACCCGTCGGTCTACGTGCGCTTCCCGCTGACCAGCGGTGCGCTCGTCGAGCGCCACCCCGGTCTCGCGCTCCTCGTCTGGACCACGACGCCGTGGACGCTCATGTCCAACACGGCGTGCGCGGTGCACGAGGACGTCGACTACGCCGTGACCCGCATGCCCGACGGCGAGCTGCTGCTCGTCGCGGAGGCCGTGCGCGAGCGGGTCCTCGGGGAGGGCACCACGGTGGTCGAGACCGTGCGCGGCGCCGACGTGCTCGGTGCGTCGTACGCGCGGCCGTTCACCAGCGTCGAGTTCCCCGAGACCGACGCGCCGGTGCACACCGTGCTGCACGCCGACTTCGTCACGACGGAGGACGGCTCCGGCATCGTCCACGAGGCGCCGGCGTTCGGTGCCGTCGACCTCCAGCTCTGCCGCGAGCACGGCCTGCCGGTCGTGAACCCGCTGCGCCTCGACGGCACGTTCGACGACACCCTCCCCCTCGTCGGCGGAGTGTTCTTCAAGAAGGCCGACGCGATCCTCGTCGACGACCTGCAGGAGCGCGGGCTGCTCTTCAAGCATGTGCCCTACGAGCACACGTACCCGCACTGCTGGCGCTGCCACACGCCGCTCGTCTACTACGCGCAGCCGTCGTGGTACATCCGCACCACCGCGGTGAAGGACGCGCTGCTGCGCGAGAACGAGGGCACCGACTGGCACCCGCAGACCATCCAGTGGGGCCGGTACGGCGACTGGCTGAACAACAACATCGACTGGGCGCTGTCGCGCTCGCGCTACTGGGGCACGCCGCTGCCGATCTGGCGCTGCGAGAGCGACCACCTCACCTGCGTGGAGTCCCTCGCAGAGCTGGGAACCCATGCGGGCCAGGACCTCTCGAACCTCGACCCGCACCGCCCCTTCGTCGACGACGTCACCTTCCCGTGCCCGCAGTGCGGCGAGACCGCGATGCGCGTGCCCGAGGTGATCGACGCCTGGTACGACAGCGGCGCCATGCCGTTCGCGCAGTTCGGCTACCCGTTCCGCGGGCAGGACGAGTTCGCGACGCGGTACCCGGCGGACTTCATCGCGGAGGCGATCGACCAGACGCGCGGGTGGTTCTACACGCTCATGGCGGTCGGCACGCTCGTCTTCGACCGGTCGTCGTACAAGACCGTGCTCTGCCTCGGCCACATCCTCGACGAGGAGGGCCGCAAGATGAGCAAGCACCTGGGCAACGTGCTCGAGCCGATCCCGCTGATGGATCAGCACGGCGCCGACGCGGTGCGCTGGTTCATGCTCGCCGGCGGCTCGCCGTGGCAGGCGCGGCGCGTCGGTCACGGCACCATCCAGGAGGTCGTGCGCAAGACGCTGCTGACCTACTGGAACACCGTGTCGTTCCAGGCGCTGTACGCCCGCGAGGCCGGCTTCGAGCCCTACGCGACCCCGGCTCCCCCGGTGGCCGAGCGCCCGGCGCTCGACCGCTGGGCGCTGTCGGAGGCGCACCGGCTCGCGCGCGAGGTCGACGCGGCGCTCGAGGCCTACGACACCCAGCGCGCCGGCCGGCTGCTGTCGGCGTACGTCGACGACCTGTCGAACTGGTACGTCCGCCGCTCGCGCCGCCGGTTCTGGGCGGGCGACGCGTCGGCGCTCGCGACCCTGCACGAGTGCCTGTACGTCGTCACGCTGCTCATGGCGCCGTTCACGCCGTTCGTCACCGAGCGCGTGTGGCAGGACCTGTTCGCCGCGACGAGCGACGAGCTGCCCGACTCGGTGCACCTGGCGGCGTGGCCGGTGGTCGACGACTCGCTGGTCGACGACACGCTCGCCGAGCAGATGGGGCTGGTCCGGCGTCTGGTCGAGCTCGGCCGCGCCGCGCGCGCGACGTCGAGCGTCCGCACCCGCCAGCCGCTGGGCCGTGCGCTCGTCGCAGCGCCCGGGTGGGACGACCTGCCCGACGCGCTGCGCGCCGAGGTCGCCGACGAGCTCAACACCGGCGAGCTGCTCGCCCTCGGCGACGTGGCGGAGGCGCACCTCGTCGAGGTGTCGGTGAAGGCCAACTTCCGGGCGCTGGGCAAGCGGTTCGGCAAGGGCACTCCCCCGGTCGCCGAGGCGATCGCCGCCGCCGACGGTGCCGAGCTGGTGGCCGCGCTGCGCGGGCACGGCACGGCCACGGTCGTGGTCGACGGCGAGCCGGTCGCCCTCACCGAGGACGAGGTCGTCGTGACCGAGACGCCCAAGGCCGGGTGGGCGGTGGCGAGCGACGGCGGCGAGACCCTCGCCCTCGACCTGGAGCTCACGCCGCAGCTGCGGCTCGCGGGCCTCGCGCGGGAGACGGTCCGCACGCTGCAGGAGGCGCGCAAGGCCTCCGGGCTCGCGGTGAGCGACCGGATCACGGTCGCGTGGGCGGCCGACGACCCCGAGCTCGCCACGGCGCTGCGCGCCCACGGCGGGCAGGTCGCCGCCGAGGTGCTCGCGACGTCGTTCGACGAGGCCGCGGCCGCCGAGGGCTGGTCGCACGACGAGGACCTCGGGCTCCGCTTCTCGCTCGCCCGGGCCTGACCCCGGGACGCACGAAGGCCCCCGTCGCACCAGGTGCGGCGGGGGCCTTCGCGTGGAGGAACGGGGTGGGTCAGGCCTGCGAGGGCGGCGCGTCGTCGCGCGGGACGGCGAACGGCGACGACGACTGCGGGGGCGCGGCGGGCGGCGGAGCCATCGGCGGGGCGGCCGGGGGCGCCGGCGGAGCGGCCGCGGGCGGCGCCGCGACCGGCGGGGCCGCGACCGGCGGAGCGGCGGCGGGCGGCGCAGCCGGGGCCGGGGCGGACGGGGGCGGCGGCGCGAGGGTCGGGGTCGGCGCGGCCGCCGGGGCGACCGGTGCTGCGGCCGGAGAAGCAGCGAGGGGGGCCGCGGCAGCAGGAGCGGCCCCCGCGGACTCGCCGCCCTTGGCGTCGAGCTCGTGCAGCGCCGACTCGTGGTACTGGCGCAGGCGCTGGCGGTACTCGCGCTCGAACGCGCGCAGCTCCTCGACGCGGCGCTCGAGCACCTGGCGCTCGGCCTGGCTGGCCCGCTCGAGCTCGGCGGCCTTGGTGCGGGCCTCGGCGACGAGCTGGTCGGCCTCGGCACGCGCACGGGCGGTGTGCTCGTCGGCGGTCTTCTGGGCCAGCGCGAGCATCGCGACGGCCTGGGCGTTCGCGTCGGGCGCGGGGGCCGCCGGCACGGGCTCGGGGGCGGCGACGGGGACCGGCGCTGCGGCGGGCGGCGCAGCAGCCGCCGCCTGCTCGGCCGCGGCGAGGCGGCCCTTGAGCTCGGCGTTCTCGCGCTGCAGCGTGCCGAGCTCGATCTCGACCTGGTCGAGGAAGGCATCGACCTCGTCCATCTCGTAGCCCTTGCGCTTGGCTGTCGAGAACTGCTTGTTGCGGACGTCCTCGGGGGTCAGGGCCATGAGAGTCACCTTCAGCGGGAGGTTCGGCGTACTGAGCGGATCGTAGTGAGTCTAGAAGCGCGAAGCAGCGACGATGAGGATCTGGACGAGCAGGAACAGGACGATGAACGCGATGTCGATCGCGACGCCGCCGAGCCGGAGGGGCGGGATGAAGCGGCGGAGGAGCTTGAGCGGGGGCTCGGTGACGGCGAAGACACCCTCGACGATGAGGAGCACGACGCCGCGGGGCTGCCAGTCGCGGGCGAAGATCATCACCCACGAGATGATCAGGTTGGCGATCAGCAGCAGGATGAACAGCTGGAGGACGATCACGACGACGCCACCGACGGTCACGTCGTCATCTCCGATCGTCGTGCGGTGCGGCGCACCGGCGTCCAGACGTGCTCAGGGCACCAGTCTGCCAGGAGTCCCGGGCGGCCGCCGCGCCGCACTGCTGCGCACGGGTGCCGTCGGGTGCCGGCCGCGGGTCAGCTCTGGTTGAAGAAGCCGTCCTGCGCGAGGCGGTGCGCCTCGGCTGCGACGTCGACGTTCTGCGGCGAGAGCAGGAACACCTTGTTGGTGATGCGCTCGATGCTGCCGCGGCAGCCGAAGATCAGGCCGGCGGCGAAGTCGACGAGGCGCTTGGCCTCGGAGTCGTCCATGTCGGACAGGTTCATGATGACCGGCACGCCGTCGCGGAACTCCTCGCCGATGCGGCGGGCGTCGTTGTAGCTGCGCGGGTGCAGGGTCGTGATGCGGTAGAGGTCGCCGACCGAGACCGGGTCGGCGGGGCGGACCTCGTGGCGCACGTCGGCGTGGACGGCGGTGTCGGTGGCGAGGTTGCCGCGGGTCGCGGGAGCGGTGCTCACCGGGCGCGACGACGACGTCGATCGGGTCGGCTGGGGCACCTCGCGGACCGAGCTGTAGCCCTGCGGCTCGTGACGGGAGGTCGCACGGGGGTCGTCGTAGTCGTCGTGCTCGTCGACGTAGTCGAGGTTCTCGTCCTCCACCAGGCCCAGGTAGACCGCCATCTTGCGCATCGCGCCCATGCCTGCTCCTCGTGGCCTCGGGCGCTGCTGCGCCCGTGTCGGTCCCGTCTCCGGCGAAACGCTACCCGAGGGCGGCGCGGCCGCCGAGCACCGCCGTCCCGATGCGCACGTGTGTCGCGCCCGCCTCGACCGCCGGCTCGAGGTCGTGCGACATGCCCGCGGAGAGCACGGTGGCCTCCGGATGGTCGGCCCGCAGGGCCGCCGCGGCGCCCGCCAGCCGGGCGAAGGCCCGGGCCGGGTCCTCCCCCAGGGGCGCCACGGCCATCAGCCCGCGCAGCCGGAGGGCCTCCGCGCCCGCTACCGCCTCGGCCAGGCGCGCGAGGTCGGCCGGGTCGCAGCCGCCGCGTCGGGGATCGGGCGGGGACTGCAGGTCGACCTGCAGCAGGACGTCGATCGTGCGGTCGCGGGCCGCCGCCGCCCGGTCGAGCGCCTCAGCCAGCTCGGGCCGGTCGACCGACTCGACGACGTCGGCGTACGCCGCCACGGCCCGGGCCTTGTTGCGCTGGAGCTGGCCGACGAAGTGCCAGCGCAGGCCGAGCAGCGCGCAGGCGTCGTGCTTGGGGCGGGCCTCCTGATCGCGGTTCTCGGCGACGTCGGTGACGCCGAGGCCGGCGAGCAGGTCGACGTCGGACGCCGGCCAGGTCTTGGTGACGACGACCAGGGTGACGTCGTCGGGGTCGCGGTCGGCGGCCTTGGCCGCGGCCTCGATGCGCGCGCGGACCTCGGCGAGGTTCGCCGCGAGCTCCTCGCGCCGGCCCTCGTTCATGACCGACCGGCCGCTGCGGCGACGTCGACCGGCTCCGGCAGCAGCGTGACGACGCCGCCGTGGCGCCCGGTGACGCCATCGCGCCGGAACGAGTAGAGGTCGTGCGACTCGGCGGTGCAGCCGCCGTGCAGCGAGGTCGTGACGCCGGCACCGCGGAGCCGGTCGACGACGCCCGCCCGGAGGTCGAGGCCGGGTCGGCCGTCGGCGGCGACCGCGGCCGCCTCGGGTGCGACGCCCACGACGGCGTCGAAGCGGTCGCGCGGGACGTCGTAGCAGGAGCCGCAGATCGCGGGACCGACGACGGCGCGGGTGCGGTCGAGCCGTGCGCCGTGGTCGACCATCGCCTCGAGCGTGGTGCCGACGACGTCGGACAGCACGCCGCGCCAGCCCGCGTGCACCACGGCGACGACGCCGGCGGCCCCGTCGCCGAGCACGACCGGGACGCAGTCGGCCGCGAGCACCAGCAGGGCCAGGCCGGGGACGGTGGTGACGAGGGCGTCGACCTCGGGCACCGGGCTGGCCGCGGCACCGGCGACGGAGGCGACGTCGTTGCCGTGGACCGGCGCCATCGACACGACGTGGGCGACGTCGAGCCCGACGGTCCCGGCGAGCAGCCCGCGGTTCGTGGCGACGCTCGCGGGGTCGTCGCCCACGTGGTCGGCGAGGTTGCCGTGGTCGTAGGGTGCGTCGCTCGCACCTTCGGGAACATCGGCGCCGTCACGCACGGGGTCGCCGGGCAGCATCCGGCCCTGGCGCTCGACCGCGCTCACGACCGGTGCGAGCGAACGGCCGGCGAAGGCCCAGCGCACCCGGGGGCCGAGGTTCCCGACGACGGTCGCCATGGCCCCACCTTGGCACACGGCCCGCGACGACGTGCTGCCGTGCTGCGGGTGCCGGTACCCGCCGGAAACGGGTCGACTGCGGGACCGGTGCGCCCCCTAGGGTCGCGGGCATGACGACCATCGCCGTGGTGACGCTCGACGGGTTCAACGAGATCGACTCCTTCGTGGCGTCGTACCTGATCGGTCGCGCCGCCCAGCCGGGCTGGCGGGTCGCGATCGCCTCCCCGACCCCGACCGTGACGTCGATGAACGGCGTCACCGTCCACGCCCAGATGCCGTTCGACGAGCTCCCCGACGCCGACGCGGTGCTCGTCGGCAGCGGCGGGCGCACCCGCGAGTACGCCGCGGACCCGGCATTCCTCGAGTCGCTGCAGCTCGACCCGTCGCGCCAGCTGGTCGGGTCGCAGTGCTCGGGAGCGCTGCTGCTCGCGAAGAAAGGGCTGCTCGACGGCGTACCCGTGTGCACCGACCTGCTCACCAAGCCCTGGGTGGTCGAGGCGGGTGCCGACGTCGTCGACCAGCCGTTCTTCGCGGCCGGGAACGTCGCCACCGCCGGCGGCTGCCTGTCGAGCCAGTACCTCGCTGCGTGGACGATCGCCCGCCTCGCCGACCTCGAGGTCGCGCGGACCGCGCTGTTCTACGTCGCGCCCGTCGGCGAGAAGGACGAGTACGTCGACCGCGCTCTCGGCCACGTGCGCGCGCACCTCCCCGCCGTCGCCACCGGCGCCTAGGCTCGGACGCCCACCCCCATCCGAACCAGGGAGAGCCTGTGGCGCACGCGGCCGACAGCCACGACCGGATCAGTGTCGTCAACGCGCGGGTCAACAACCTGCGGGGGGTGAGCGTCGAGATCCCGAAGCGCCGCCTCACGGTGTTCACCGGGGTGTCGGGCTCGGGAAAGAGCTCGCTGGTGTTCGGCACCATCGCCGCGGAGTCGCAGCGGCTGATCAACGAGACCTACAGCGCGTTCCTGCAGGGGTTCATGCAGACGATGGCGCGCCCCGACGTCGACGTCCTCGACGGTCTCACGACCGCGATCATCGTCGACCAGGAGCGGATGGGCGCCGACCCGCGCTCCACGGTCGGCACCGCCACCGACACCCACGCGATGCTGCGGATCCTGTTCAGCCGGCTCGGGAAGCCGCACATCGGGCCGCCGCAGGCGTTCTCGTTCAACGTCGCCTCGATCAGCGGCGCCGGCGCGGTGACGGTGCAGAAGGGCGGGCGCACCACCAAGGAGCGGCGCTCGTTCAGCATCGTCGGCGGGATGTGCCCGCGGTGCGAGGGCCGCGGTGCGGTGAACGACCTCGACCTCACCGCGATCTACGACGCGTCGAAGTCGATCGCCGAGGGCGCGATCCTCATTCCCGGCTACACCATGGACGGCTGGTACGGGCGGATCTACCAGGGCTGCGGCTTCTTCCCGCCGGACAAGCCGGTCTCGACGTTCACCAAGAAGGAGCTCGACGCGCTCCTCTACAAGGAGCCGACGAAGATCAAGGTCGACGGGATCAACCTCACCTACGAGGGGCTGATCCCCAAGATCCAGAAGTCGATGCTGTCGAAGGACGTCGACTCGCTGCAGCCGCACATCCGCGCGTTCGTCGAGCGGGCCGCGACGTTCAGCACGTGCCCGGACTGCGACGGCACCCGCCTCTCCCCCGAGGCGCGGTCGTCGCGCATCGACGGGATCTCGATCGCCGACGCGTCAGCGATGCAGATCAGCGACCTCGCCGAGTGGGTGCGCGGGCTCGACGAGCCGTCCGTCGCGCCGCTGCTCGAGGCGCTGGGCGCGACGCTCGACTCGTTCGTCGAGATCGGGCTGGGCTACCTGTCGCTCGAGCGGCCCGCCGGGACGCTGTCGGGCGGAGAGGCCCAGCGCACCAAGATGATCCGCCACCTCGGGTCGTCGCTCACCGACGTCACCTACGTCTTCGACGAGCCCACCATCGGCCTGCACCCGCACGACATCCAGCGGATGAACTCGCTGCTGCTCGCGCTGCGCGACAAGGGCAACACGGTGCTCGTCGTCGAGCACAAGCCCGAGGTGATGGCCATCGCCGACCACGTCGTCGACCTCGGTCCGGATGCGGGCACCGGCGGCGGCACGATCGTCTACGAGGGACCGCTCAAGGGCCTGCGCAAGTCCGGCACCGTCACCGGCAAGCATCTCGACGACCGCGTGCACCTCAAGGACTCCGTGCGCACGCCGACCGGCGCGCTCGAGGTGCGTGGTGCATCCACGCACAACCTCCGCGACGTCGACGTCGACATCCCGCTCGGCGTGCTCGTCGCGCTCACCGGCGTCGCCGGCTCGGGCAAGAGCTCGCTGATCCAGGGCTCGGTCGCCGACCGCGAGGCCGTGGTGGTCGTCGACCAGACGGGCATCCGCGGCTCGCGGCGCTCCAACCCCGCGACGTACACCGGAGCCCTCGACCCGATCCGCAAGGCGTTCGCGAAGGCCAACGGCGTGAAGCCCGCGCTGTTCAGTGCGAACTCCGAGGGCGCGTGCCCAGCGTGCAACGGCGCGGGCGTGATCATCACCGACCTCGCGATGATGGCCGGCATCCCGGTCACCTGCGAGGTGTGCGAGGGGCGGCGGTTCGACGACGCCGTTCTCCAGTACCGCCTCGGCGACCGCGACATCAGCGAGGTGCTGGCGATGCCGGTGAGCGAGGCGGCGGAGTTCTTCGGCTCCGGACCGGCGAAGACTCCGGCCGCCCACGCGGTCCTCGGTCGGCTCGCCGATGTGGGGCTGGGCTATATCAGCCTCGGCCAGCCGCTCACCACCCTTTCGGGCGGCGAGCGCCAGCGGCTCAAGCTCGCCACGCACCTCGGCGAGACGGTTGGCGTGTTCGTCCTCGACGAGCCGACGACCGGCCTGCACCTCGCCGACGTCGAGGCGCTCCTCGCACTCCTCGACCGTCTGGTCGACGCCGGTACGTCGGTCGTCGTCATCGAGCATCACCAGGCCGTAATGGCGCACGCCGACTGGATCATCGACCTCGGCCCGGGCGCCGGCCACGACGGCGGCAGCGTGGTCTTCGAGGGGACCCCCGCCGACCTCGTGGCCGCGCGCAGCACCCTCACCGGCCAGCACCTCGCCGACTACGTCGGAGCCTGACGGTCACCTGCTGGCCAGGTAGCACTGCGCGAGCGCGAACGGCACTTCGCGCCTGCGTGAGTTACGACAGGGCTGGAAGGTCGGCGTTCACCTGGAACACCGAGTCGCCATCCCGCGCACTTACGCAAGGGCCGCTCGCGCCCACCATGGATCGCCCGCCTCCGGCTGAGATCTTGGCCCCGGTCCGGGCCACGACCGCGCCATCCTGGTTGAGCACCTCAACGGTCCCCTGGGAGGGGGTGCGGGCGGTGTACCCCTTCGGCCAGATGAGGACCACATCGTCGACGACGAGGCAGCCCTTGGAATCTTGGGTCAGTGTGCCTTCTATCAGGGAGGCCATTCCCGCGTCACCCGGTGACCAGTTCGAAGTCGGGATGGACATAGCCGAGGCCGAGGTTGGCGGCGCTGAGCAGGCCGCAGCCATCACCAGCAGGACCGGGCTGAGCGCCCGAACGATCTTGCTCACTGCTACCCCCGGTTGTCCTCCAGCAGACTGCTCTGACTTGCTCTTGAACGCTAGCCTGACGAGAACGGTTGCGAGTCAGAATGCCGGATATTGGTGCGTCTGCACACGCTCGGGCGGACGAGTCGCCCTCGTTTCGGGTCGATCGAGCCAGAACCACCGACTGCTTCTGGAGGTTCTGATGTCCGAGACCGACGCCGTGATGATTCCCGAGTCGATGCCCTTGTTCGGCCCCGTCGAGCTTGCTGCGGCCGGCTTCCTGGCCCGCTACTCCGGGCGTACCCGTGACGCCTACGCACTCGACCTCCGCACCTAC
>JBGAJT010000410.1:0-1967 GCA_044224785.1 Candidatus Nanopelagicales bacterium
GCCACGACCACCGGGGCCGCGACGACCGGAGCCGCGACCGGAGCAGCGACGACCGGAGCGACGACGACCGGAGCGACGACGGGTGCAGCCACCGGGGCAGCGACCACGGGTGCAGCGACCACGGGTGCAGCGACGACGGGCGCCGCGACCACGGGCTCGGGCGTCACCACGGCGACCGCCGGGGCCGGCGTGGGCACGTGAGCCGCGGCCGGGGCGGCAGCGGGGACGGCCGGAGCCGGACCAGGTGCGGCAGCGGGAGCCGCAGCGGTCGCCGTCGTGGCGACCGGGGTCGCGGCAGGGACGGCCGGGGCAGCCGGCAAGGCGGGGCGCGCGGGCGCAGCGGTCGCGGGGGCGGCAGTGGTGGAGGTCGAGGTCGAGGTCGAGGACGACGCGAGCGCGGTGTGGGCTCCGGCCACGCCGGAGGCACCGACCCCGGCGCCGACGAGCTCGCGCGGGGCCGGTCGGGTGTGCGTGGTCCACGCGGCCCCGTCCCAGTAGCGGACGGAGGCAGCGTCGGTCGGGTCGGCGTACCACCCGGGCGCAGCACTCATAGACCTGTCCCAACCTCGAATGACGAATGAAGGGGCGTCGGCGGAGGCATCACCGGCGTCCTTTCCTCTCGTCGGCCTCAAGGCCGCGGAACTGAAGCCCTCGTCCACGATCGGCCGACCGTGCGGGGCGCCGGATCTGGGAGCGTGGCGCGGGGGTCGCCCGGACGGAGCAGCGTGCGGACCGGGCGGGCCACGGACGGCGACGGGGCGGGGCGACGAGGCCTGCCGGCAGCGAGCGCGCCAGGGTCGGTGGCGCGGGGCGACGGGGCTCGCCGGCAGCGAGCGCGGCAGGGTCGGTGGCGGGAGGGGTCGGGCCGGGTCCGGTCAGGAGGTCCGGCGGGCGGCGACCAGGGTGATGTCGTCGCGGCCCCACTCCGGCGCGTCCTCGCGCAGCGCGGCCAGCCGCCCCTCGCCCACGTCGCGGGCCGGCGGCGCCGTCGGCCCGGCAGCGCGGTCGGGGAGCCAGGCGCGGACCAGGTCGTCGAGGACGGCGGCGAGCCCGGCGTCGCTCACGTCGGACTCCGTGCCCTCGACCAGCCCGTCGGACCACGTGAGCAGCAGGTCCTCGCGGTCGAGCGTGGTCGAGCGCGTGGTCCACGTGCCGCCGAGGGTCGAGAGCAGCGGGCCGGTCGGCTCGAGGGTCGTGCGCCCGCCGTCCGCGCGCAGCACCCACCCGCCGGCGTGCCCGGCGTTGGCCCACGTGAGCGAGGCGTCCGCGGGGTCCAGGACGGCGACGAGGGCGGTGGCGAACCGGCCGTCGGCGGCGTCGAGGAAGGAGGTGGCGCCGCGGTCGAGGACCACGCCCGGCTCGAAGCCCGACCGCAGGGCGACCGTGAGCACCGAGCGCAGCCGCTGCGCCACGAGCCCGGCGAGCTCGCCGTGGCCCGAGACGTCGATGAGCACGAGCGCGGTCCGGTCGCCGTCGAGCGCGACCACGCCCCACCAGTCGCCCGCCAGCACGCCGTGCGCCGGGCGGATGCGACCGAAGACGTCGAGGCGCGCGGCGCGCGGCGCGGGCTCCGTGGCGAGGTCGGCGCGCAGCGCGGCGACGACGGGGCTCTCCTGCTCGAGCCCCTGGTCGGCTGCGCGGGCGGCGTCCTGCTCGTGGACCAGCGCGCGCCTCATCGCCTCGGCATCGACGCCGACGGCGTAGAGCTCGGGCGGTCCGGCGGGCTCGATCACGCGCTCGCGGTGGCCGTCCTGCGCGACGTCGCGCAGCTGGCCGCGCAGGTCGTCGAGGGGACGGAGCACCCAGCGGCGCAGCAGGAGGTAGGCGCCGAGGAGCAGGACGGCGAGCAGGACGCCGGAGACCAGCAGCGCGGCGGCGAGGCGGCGGACGAGAGTCCCGAGGTCGTCGGTCGCGGCGTCGCGCGCCGCGCTCACCTCGGCGTCGAGCGCGTCGGTGGCCTGCGCGAC
>JBGAJT010000411.1:0-1960 GCA_044224785.1 Candidatus Nanopelagicales bacterium
CTGGTTCGTGATGTTGGGCATCTTGCTCACGGGGTACGCGGTGCTCGACGGCTTCGACCTCGGCGTCGGCGTGCTGCACCTCTTTTCGCGAGGCGATCGCGAGCGGCGCGTGCTCCTGAACTCGATCGGCCCGCTCTGGGACGGCAACGAGGTGTGGCTCATCGTGGCGGGCGCGGCCATGTTCGCCGCGTTCCCCGCCTGGTACGCGACCTGGTTCTCGGCGCTCTACCTGGCGCTCGTCCTCGTGCTCGTCGCGCTGATCATCCGTGGCGTCTCCTTCGAGTTCCGCGGCAAGATCGACTCGCCGCGGTGGCGCGCGACCTGGAGCGGCACCCTCACCGTCGGGTCGCTCCTGGCGCCGCTGCTCATCGGCGTCGGCCTCGGCGACCTGCTCGCGGGCCTGCCGATCGACGAGTCGGGCGACTTCACGGGCAGCTTCTGGAACCTGCTGACGCCGTTCGGGCTGCTGGCGGGGCTCACCCTGCTCGCGCTGTGCCTGTTCCACGGCGCGACGTTCCTGAGCCTCAAGACCGAGGGCGACATCCGTGCCCGGGCCCTCGGGCGAGCGTCCGGTCTGCGCTGGGTCGCGCTGGTGCTCGTCCTCGTGGCCGCCGGGTGGACGTGGGTGCTGTCGGGACGCTCGATCCTGAGCACCGTGCTGCTCGTCGTGAGCGTCGTCGGCGTCGTCGGTGCGGCGCTCTCCGTGGGTCGCGACGGCCGCGCCTTCGCGCTCACGGCCATCACGATCGGCTCCACTGTCGCTGCGCTCTTCGCGGGCCTCTACCCGCACGTGCTCGTGTCGAGCACCGACCCGGCGTACAGCCTCACCGTGGCCGGCACGGCGTCGGGCGACTACGCGCTCACCGTCATGACCTGGGTGGCGGTGATCCTGTTCCCGCTCGTGCTGCTCTACCAGGGCTGGACGGCGTACGTGTTCCGTGCGCGGATCTCGGCACGCCCGGCAGCCCTGTCGGCGTCCGAGAACGCTTGAGCCTCAGGCCGCCTCGGCTGCTGCGGCCTCGCGACGACGCACCAGCACCGTCGCGCTGAGCACCGCGACCCACACCGGGAACGCGAACTGCGTCAGCGTCGGCAGCGGCGGCGAGAGCATGAGCAGGAGACCGACGGCGTAGCCGAGCAGGACCAGCCAGCGCGGGAGCGCACCGCTCTGCCGTGCCGCCGTCGTGAGCGTGAGGGTGAAGACGGCGGCCATGCGGGTGCCGAACTGCCCGAGCAGCGCCGACCCGAACGCCATGGCCGCAGCCGAGGTCTCGGGGGAGACCGGCACGACGCCGTCGAGCCGGAGCACCGCGGTGAGCGCGGCCGCCGAGGTGAACAGCGTCGCGACGAACAGCAGCCCCGATCCGAGGAACACCGTCTCGATGAAGCGGTCCTCGGCGCTGCCGACCTGCGAGCGCACGACGGCGACGAACCAGAGGAACGCGATGCCCGCGAACGGCACGAGGGCGAGCGCCAGCCCCACGGCGCTGCGCGCGCTGGGGTCGCTGTACCAGGTCGCCCAGGTGCCCGCCTCCGCCGCGACCTTCCGCAGCTCGACGATGACGACGGTGAGCAGCGCGGCGAAGACCAGGCCGGCGGCCGCCGCCGACTCGGGACGGCGCACCGCGCGCCACACCCCCGTGCGGTCCATGGCTCCTCCGGCTGCTCGCGACGCGCGACGAGCCTAGGCGGCAAGGCCGGACGACGCCGCCGGAACGGTCAGGCGCTGCGCGCGGTCGCGACGTCGTCGTCGTCCGGGCTGGGGTCCCAGCGGTAGCCCAGCGCGTGGATCGTCACCAGCTGTTCGGCGTCGACCCCGGCGCGGGCCAGCCGTTGCCTGATCCGCTTCACGGCCGACGTGACCCGGTCGGTCGACCGCAGCGGCTCGTGCCAGCCGTGGACGGACAGCTCCTCGCGCGTGATGAGGACGTGCGGGTGGGCCACGAGCAGCTCGAGCACG
>JBGAJT010000412.1:0-1911 GCA_044224785.1 Candidatus Nanopelagicales bacterium
TGCGCGATCTTCACGGCATCGAGCGGCGAGTACACGACGCGCACATCACCGCCGTCGGCGCGCGTGCGGAACAAATCTTCATCCGAACCGGGCACGCGCAGCATGTCGCCAAAGGAGCAGAAGATCACATCGGGGCGCGCCGCAATCGCGATCGCTTTGTCGATCAGTTCGAGCGGCGTCACGCACACCGGGCAGCCCGGCCCGTGGATGAGCGTGACCTCGGGCGGCAGCAGCTGGTCGATCCCGTTGCGGATGATCGTGTGCGTCTGGCCGCCGCAGACCTCCATGATCGCCCACGGCCGCGTGACCCGTCGGGCGATGTCGTCGAGCAGCGAGCGGGCGAGCTCGGGGTCTCCGAACTCGTCGAGGTACTTCATGGGCTCAGCCCGCGACCGACGTCGGTCCGGACGCCGGATCGCCGAGGCCGAGCTCCTCGTCGAGCAGGCCGACGGACCGGAACAGCTCGAGCGTCTCGAGCGCGGACTTCTCGTCGAGCTTGGTGAGGGCGAAGCCCACGTGGACGATCGTGTAGTCGCCGACGACGACGTCGGGCACGTACGCGAGGCAGACCTTCTTGTGCACGCCGCCGAAGTCGACGTCGGCCATGCGCGTGCCGCTCTCCTCCCAGACCTCCGTGACGCGTCCGGGGACTCCGAGGCACATGTCAGACGTTCCTTCCTGCTGCTGCGACCGCGACCTGCCCGAGGGCCAGCCCGCCGTCGTTGGGCGGGACGAGCCGGTGGGTCAGGACCCGGATTCCGTGCGCCTCCAGTCTGCCTCGGCAGGCCGTCGTGAGGCATGCGTTCTGGAACACGCCACCCGTGAGCCCCGCCACCGCGATGCCGTGCGCCGCACGGACGGCGATCGCTGCGGTGGTCACGGCCTCGGCCACGGCCTCGTGGAACGCGGCCGCCGCAGCCGCCACCGGGACCCCCTCGCGCACGGAGGCCGCCGCAGCAGCAACGACCGGTCGCGGGTCGAGCTCCAGCACGCCCGCACGGTCGCGCACGGGCAGCCGCCAGGCAGGCCCCGCCGGGGCCCCGACGAGGGCCTCGAGCTCCATCGCCGCCTGCCCCTCGTAGTGCACGTCCTGACGCACTCCGAGCAGGCTGGCGACGGCGTCGAAGAGCCGGCCCATGCTCGTGGTGGGCGTGCAGCCGAAGCCGGAGCGGACCATGCTCGCGACCGCGGCCAGTTCGCCCGGCTCGGCGGCCGCGACCGGGGGCAGGTCATCGTCCCACGGCAGGTCGGCCGCGTGCAGGTGCGCGAGCGCCGCGCGCGCGGGGCGACGGATGGCGGCGTCGCCGCCGGGCAGCGGCACCGATCGCAGGTGGCCGACGCGCTCGACCCCGGCGTACGAGCCGAGCAGCAGCTCGCCGCCCCAGATGGTGCCGTCGTCGCCGTAGCCGGTGCCGTCGAAGACCACGCCGAGCACCGGCTCGTCGGGCGGCAGGGCGTGCTCCGCGAGCAGCGACGCGAGGTGCGCGTGGTGGTGCTGCACGAGGACCAGCGGCACGGCGTGCTGCTCGGCGTAGCGCGCGGCCCAGCTGCGCGAGAGGTACGCCGGGTGCGCGTCGGCGACGACGACCTCGGGCTCGACGCGCACGAGCGACGCGAGGGTTGCCTGCGTGCGGGCGAGCATCGTGAGGGTCTCGAGGTTGCCGACGTCGCCCACGTGCTGGCTCAGCCAGGCGCGCCGGCCGGACGCGAGGCACACCGCGGCCTTGAGCTCGCCACCGACGGCGAGGGTGGGCGCGGCCTCGACCGGCAGCCGCACGGGGAGCGGCGCGAAGCCGCGGCTGCGGCGCACCGGCTGGAGGTCGTCGCCGACCCGGCGGACGACGGAGTCGTCGCAGGACACGTGGATGGGGCGGTCGTGGTGCAGGAAGGCGTCGACGAGGTCGGCGAGCC
>JBGAJT010000413.1:0-1889 GCA_044224785.1 Candidatus Nanopelagicales bacterium
GGCCGGGTGCTCGACCTGCTCCGGATCCACTACCGCGTGCTGCGCCAGGCCGACCTCGACGAGGCGGTCGGTGGTCGCGCGGCCGACGCCGTCGTCGCCGTGTCGGCGGACGGCTCGGTGGCCGCTCGGTTCTGGCTCGACCACACCACCGGCCTGCTGCTGCGCAAGCAGCTCGTGGCTGCCGACGGCTCGGTCCTGCGCTCGATCTCGCTGACCTCGGTGCGCCTCGGCCTGCCGAAGTCGACGTCGATCCCGGCGACGACGAACGACCGGTTCGGCACCCGCCTCGACGACAAGGCGCTCGCCGCCGAGCGCGCCCAGGGCTGCCCGTGCCCCGACGCCCTCCCCGGCGGTCTCGCGCTCGTGGAGACGCGGCGCTCGACCGCAGGAACCGTGCTCGCGGCGCCCGTCGTGCACCAGGTCTTCTCCGACGGTCTCGAGACCGTCTCGCTGTTCTCGGTGGCCGGTCTGCTGACCGACACCGACGCCTCCGACCTCGGCGCGCGCGGCTTCACCGCCGAGGGCGCCGGCACCGGCACCGCCTGGGTGCGCGCCGGCGACGGGTCGGCATGGACGGCGGTCTGGGTCACCGGCGGCCAGGTCCTGACCCTGGTCGTCTCCGACGCCGAGGACCCGGCGTCGACGGCGTCGGCGGTGCTCCAGGCGCTGCCACCGTCCGGCGAGCAGGACAGCTCGCTGCTCGGCCGCGTCGCCCGCGGCTGGAACAGGATCTTCGGGAGCGGGTCGTGAAGAAGGTGCTCGTGATCGTGGCCGTGGTGATCGCCGTCCTGGCGGTGCTCGGCGTCGTCGGCGACCGGGTGGCCGCCTCGGCCGCGGAGCGCACCATCACCGACCGGGTGGCGGCGGACCTCCAGGGCGCCTCCGACGTGCACACGACGATCCACGGCGTCCCCGTGCTCACGCAGGTGGCCAAGGGCTCCCTCGACCAGGTGACGGTCACGGCGTCGCAGGTCCCCGCGCAGGGGCTGACGCTGCACGACGTCGTGGTCGAGCTGTACGGCGTCAGCACGTCGAGCCCCCGCACCGCCGACCGCGTCGACGCCGTCGCGAGCGTGACCACCGAGGCGCTGCAGGCCAAGCTCGGCAGCGGCTGGACCGTGAAGCCCGACGGCGACGCGCTGGTCGCGTCGACGCAGGCCCTCGGGCTGCTGTCGGTCGAGGCGCGCGTGGTGCCCGCGGTCCGCGACGGGAAGCTCTCGCTGGACCTCGACAAGGTCACCGTGCTCGGCCTCGAGGTGTCGGGCGACTCGATCCCCAGCGCCGTGCACGAGCGCATCGACGCGCTGGTGTCGTCGATGGGCGAGCTGCCGCTCGGGCTGTCGCTGACGGGCGCCGCGGTCACGCCCGACGGCGTGGTCCTGCGCGCCTCGGGCACCGACGTGGCCCTGCAGTAGCGGCTCCGGTTCGCGCCCGGCACGGGTCTCGGGGGACGATGGACGCCGACCACGACCGCGCGGTCCGCTCTCAGCGGGTGCTCAGGGCGGTCGCAGCGCACGACGCACGGAGGCCAGGAGCATGACCGGGTTCGAGGGGGCAGCGGGCGCCGAGGGGCGCGCCCCCGACGCATCGACCCCGGGAGCGCCCGTGCCGGACCCGCAGCCGTCGTCGCCGGACTACCCGCCGCCCGCCGCCGGCTCGCTGGTCTCGCCGGAGTTCGAGGCGCCGCTGTCGACCACCGCCTACGCCGCAGGCCCGCAGCCGCCGGTGTTCGGCACGCCGTCGCCCGCCGGACCTCCGCCGCCGCGCCCGACTCTGGATCCGGCGTACGTCGCCGCCGTGGGCAGCGGAGCGTTTCACGGCACCCCCGAGCCGCCCTCCTTCGAGGAGCCGCTCGTCGACGTCGAGCCGGGACCGCTCGAGGTCGACGC
>JBGAJT010000414.1:0-1724 GCA_044224785.1 Candidatus Nanopelagicales bacterium
AACCAGAGGATGAGCACGGCGACGAGCGCGAGGCCCGCCGACACCAGCGTGGTCACGTGCGACGCGTCGAGGAACGCCGTGAACGCGCTGTTCTTCACGGTCTCCGCGACCGACGCCGGGAGCCCCTGGCCGACCGCGCGCTGCAGCACCTCGACCGTCGCGATGATCGAGTTCGACATAGCGTCCTTGGCCTCGCTCGGGAACTGCGCGGGCAGCTGGTCGAGCGAGGGCGTGAGGTTCTTGGCGTACTGGTTCGCGAGCAGCGTGCCGATGACGGCGACGCCGAGGGCGCCACCGACCTGGCGCACGGTGTTCTGCACGGCCGAGCCGGCGCCGGCGCGGGCGAGCGGCAGCACGTTCTGCATCACGGTCGACGCGGGCGCCATGACGTTGCCCATCCCGAAGCCGAAGAAGAAGAACACCACCAGGATCAGCCACAGCGGCGTGTCGAGGTGCAGCGCGAACGAGAGCACGAGCAGCGAGAGGGTCACGATGCTCATGCCCAGGGTCATGACCTTCTTGTAGCCGAACCGGTTCACCATCCCGGCGCTGCGCGGCGCCGCGATGATCTGACCGATGGCGAAGGGCAGGAAGCACAGGCCGGCGGTGAGGGT
Source organism: Candidatus Nanopelagicales bacterium (assembly GCA_044224785.1). Classification (GTDB taxonomy): domain Bacteria; phylum Actinomycetota; class Actinomycetes; order S36-B12; family CAIYMF01; genus Longivirga. The sequence goes on from JBGAJT010000414.1 coordinate 615, forward strand.
CGAGTAGCCGCGCAGCGTCTGCAGGAAGAACGGCAGCGTGAAGGTGATGCCGTTCATCGCGAAGAACGAGAGCGTGACGACCGTGAGGCTCACGGTGTAGCCGCGGTTCTTGAAGAGGGTGACGTCGAAGGACCGGTGGTCGCTGCGCGCCTCGGCGATCACGAAGCCGGTGAGCACGAGGGCGCCGAGCACCATCGGGATCAGCACGGACGGCGTGAGGAAGGTGCGCTCGGACGAGGCGTGGATGATGCCGTAGACGAAGAGCACGAGGCCGATGAACGAGATGATCAGGCCCGGGATGTCCAGGCGCTGCGGGTGCGGGTTCTTGGTCTCCGGGACGACCATGAAGATGCCGATGAGGCCGGCGATCACGATCGGCACGTTGATGAGGAAGACGCCGCCCCAGTCGTTGTTGGTGAGCCACGACGTCCACTGCGGGTTCTCGAGCAGCAGGCCGCCGAGCACCGGGCCGAGCGCCACGGCGCCGCCGACCGCACCGGCCCACATGCCGATCGCCTTGCCGCGCTCGTGCGGCGGGAAGACGACGGTGATGACGGCGAGGGTGACGGGCAGCACCGCCGCACCACCGATGCCCATGAGGCCGCGGAACAGGATGAGCTGCTCCGGCGACGTCGCGAACGCGCACAGCGCGGACGCCAGCGCGAACGTGATCAGGCCGATCGTGAGGATGCGCTTGCGGCCGTACTTGTCGCCGAGGACGCCCCAGGTGAACAGCAGCGCGGCGAACACGAGGATGTAGGAGTCGACCGCCCACAGCAGCTGGCTGGCGTCAGCGTTCAGGTCGCGCTGGATGGTGGGCAGCGCGATGTTGAGGATCGTGTTGTCGAGCACCACCACCAGCAGGCTCGTGACCAGGACGGCGAGGATCTGCCAACGGCGGGGATGCCCGGTGGGCTTGTCCATGACGGCACCTTTCGAAACGGAACAGTTCCGTATCTTATGCATTCTGCTGAGAATCGCAACCCGTTGCCTCTTCACCTACCCGGGCCCGGTATGGCACCATGAAGGCGTCCGGGGACTCACCGTGAGCCTCGAGGCTGGAGGTAACCCTCATGTCCGAATCCCTCTACGGCCCCGCCACTGGTCGCC
>JBGAJT010000415.1:0-1676 GCA_044224785.1 Candidatus Nanopelagicales bacterium
CGACCGCGTAACGGCGTTCGACCTGCTCGCCGACCGGGTCGACGGGTGGCTGCTCGAGCGCTGGCGGCCCGGCTGGCCCGGCGGCCACCCGCGCTGGGACTGGTACGCCGGCACCTGGGGCGAGCCGGTCGAGGTGCCGCTCTCCCCCGTCGTGATCCTCGAGGGGGTCGGGCTCGCCGCGCGCCGGCTGCGCGCGCAGGCGGCGCTCACGGTGTGGATCGAGGCGGCCGACGACGGCGTGCGCCTCGGCCGTGTCCTCGCCCGCGACGGCGAGGCGCTGCGCGAGGAGATGACCGGTTGGTTGCTCGACGAGGCCGAGTGGCACCGCCGCGACGGAACCCGTGCCGGGGCCGACGTCGTCGTCACCACCTGACCCTGTCCGGCGCTAGTCCTTGAGGTGCAAGGCCTTCCGCGGGCACGCCGCGACGGCCGCCTCGGCCTGCCGACGGTGCCCCGCGCGCGCGAGCGGGTGCTGGCTCACGACCGGGTAGCCCCAGCTGTCGAGGGCGACGAGGTCGGGTGCGAGGTGCGCGCAGATGCCGACGCCGTCGCAGATGCCCGGGTCGACGCGCAGCGTCGGGTACGCCGAGGCCCCGGACGGCACGCGCGCCTCGCGCAGCGGCGGGACGGAGTGCAGCCGGGCGGTCTTCACGAGGCCTCCTCGGGCAGCGGCAGGACGGCGAAGTCGGGAGCGCCGCACGTGCGACCGCGACGGTGGCGGTGGACGTCGTCGGAGAAGACCGACAGCGCCGAGGTCCACATCCGCAGCGCGCCGTCCGGGTGGCGGCACGCGCCGCGGCCGGACACCTCGTGCACGTAGCGGTCGAGCCGCTTGCGGCCCTGGCGCGAGAGGCGTCCGGCGGTGAGGTCGGATGCGAGCTCCGCGATCGCGGGCAGGCCGAAGACGCAGGGGCCGCACTGCTTCGCGGACTGGCTCGCGAGGTAGCGCAGCAGGCGCGCCGACTCCTCGATGCCGCACGCGCCCGAGGGCAGCGGGCCGATCAGGCCGGCGCCGATCGACAGGCCGTGCTCGCGCAGCGCGGCGGGGTCGAGCACGAGGTGCTCGGCCCGGCGCCACTCCACCCAGGAGCCGCCGTAGCCGCCGAGCAGCACCGCCTGCGGCGCGCGGCCGTCGGGCGACTGCCAGGCGTGCGCGACGACCTCTCCCAGCGTCGTGCCCGGGTCGACCTCGACGACGATGCGGTGCCCCGCGGACACGACGGTGACGAGCGAGGTCGCGCTGTACGCCGCGGCGCCCTCGAGCGCGACGAGGCCGACGCGCGCCATCGTCTCCGCGTTGTTCACCAGCACGGGGCGGTGCCCCTCGCTCCACGGCCGTGCGGGGTCGTGGACGTAGCGCGGGAGGGTCGGGCCGCCCTCGAGCGTGCGGATGATGCTGGTGGCCTCGCCCGACAGGTAGCGGTCGGGTGCCAGGACGATGCGCACCGGCGGATCGCCGAGACCAGCGGCAGCGCGCTCCGCCAGGGCGTCGGCGACCGAGCGGGCGGTGGCGTCCGCGCCGTCGTGCAGCCACATGACGCCGTCATGGGCACCGACGGCCTCGATGGCCGACACCAGCCCGTCGAGCACGAGGTGCGGCCGGTGGCGGCGCTCCTCGCCCCGATCTTCTTCGTGAACGTCGGGGCCGCGGCCGACGTCCGCCTGCTCGATCCCAC
>JBGAJT010000416.1:0-1602 GCA_044224785.1 Candidatus Nanopelagicales bacterium
TCTGGACCGAGCTCGAGAGCGTCGCCACCGTGTGCGTGGGGTTGACGCCGGTGAGGACGAGCTCGTTGTGGGCGCCCATCTGCTGCAGCGCGGTGCGGAGCTTCGTGAGCGTGTAGCCCGGGAAGCCGCTCTCCACGAGGACGTTGTGGCCGCGTGCCTGGTAGGTCACGGCCGTGTGGTCGAAGTGGCCGTGCAGCGTCGTGCCCGGGCCGAAGCGCAGCGAGTAGAACATCGAGCCGCGCATCGGCGACCAGGTGTCGCGGCCCAGGACGTAGCCGCCGTACCGGTAGACGCCGACCGTGCTCGCGGGCGGCGTGCCTGCCGCGCCGAGGGTGGCGGCGTACTCGGCGGGCGTGCCCGGGATGGTCGACGGCGGGGCCGCGGCGGTGTCGCCGATCTGGACGAGGTTGCCGTCGGGCTGGGTCGTGTGCGCGATGAACTCGGCGAGCTTGGGCAGCCGTGCGAACCCGGTCGGCTCGGGCAGGTTGCACCGCTGCAGCCCCGCCTGCGCGATCGTCCACTGCCGGTAGGAGTAGCCGGCGTACTGCGGCGCCTGCTCGTTGCTCGCGCCGTCGGGGAGCACCGAGCGCACGAGCGCGTAGTCCATGCGCGCCGCGGCGTCGGAGGCGATGGTGAGCGGGCCGATGATGCAGCCGACCGCGAGCGCGCCGAGGTCCTGCTCGAGACCCTGGTTCCACGCCCCCTTCCAGTGGGCCTTGATGTACGCCGCGTGCGCGCGGGCCGCGCTCACCAGCCAGGCCGGGCGGCCGATGGCCTCGGCCAGGCAGGCGAGCACCTGGGTGCGGTGACCCATCGACGCGATCTGCTCGGTGGTCGGGGCGGTGGCGACGCGCGGGTTCGCCTTGAGATAGCTGGCGACGATGGCGGTGGCACGGGTGAGGGCGGCCAGCCGCTCGGCGTCGGTCGACGAGTGCGTGACGCCGTTGACCGTGACGCCGCGGCCGAGACCGACCCACACCAGGCCGCCGACCCACTTGAGGCTGGTGAACCAGGTCCGCCAGGACAGGTTCTTGTAGGGGTCGGCGGTCCAGGCGACCTTCCCCGCGGGCGCGACCTTGACCGCCGCGAAGCCCGGGATCCGGACGTAGCCGGCCATGACGTCGGTGTAGGGGTTGTAGGTGTGCAGCCCGCTCCAGCCGGGGCAGGCGACGTCCTGCGTGCGCGGGGGCAGGGTGAGCGCCGCCGCGGGCGAGGCGGCCGGTCCGGGTGCTGCGGCCAGCACGACGCTCAGCGCCGCGGCCGTGCCGGCGAGATTGCCGTGGGTGGCATGGAACAGGGCCACGGTGTCAGACATGGTGGGGTTGGCGTTGATGACACCCCAGACATCGGCGTTGACGGTACGGGCCGCGGCCTGGCCCATGACCTGGGACAGGCGGGCAAAGCCGGACAGATCGTCGTTGATGATCATCTGGCGGGTGAGCTGGATGAACTTGCCCTTGGTGATGGCCTGGGCGGTCTCGCGCTCCTCGCCGATGGTGCCCTGCTTGTACTCGGACCCCTCGGGGATCGTTTCCAGGGAGGTGAAGGCACCGATGCGGATCAGGTTGACGGGCTTGAAGTCGCTGACCGCAGACACCGCCG
>JBGAJT010000417.1:0-1472 GCA_044224785.1 Candidatus Nanopelagicales bacterium
CGTTCGCCGACCGCAACCTCTACATCGCCGACCCCGACTTCGTGCCCGCGCCCGGCGGCCGCTGGACCTCGCTGCTCGACGACGGCTACCTGCGCCGCCGCGCCGCCCTCGGCCCGGTCCCGAGCGCGCTGGAGGGGATCTCGGCCGGTGGGATGCCGACCCGGGTCAAGTGCCTCCACGTCCTCGTGGCCCACGCCCTCGCCGCCGGCCCCGGCGTTGTCGCCCGAGCCACCGCCGTCGGGCTGGACCTCGGCGCCCCCCGCGCCGCCGTCCCCGCCACTGCCACCGCCGCCGCTGCCGCCGTCGCCCAGGCCGAGGTAGAGGTAGCCATCAGGTCCAAACTGGAGCTGGCCGCCGTTGTGGTTGGCGTTCTTGCTGTGCTCGATCTTGATCACCTCGCGTCCGCTCTTGCCGTTCGCCCGATCCTGGTTGCCGCCGGCTCGCCGGTACTCGCGGACGACGATGTCGCCGCTCTCGCAGTGCTTGCCCACGACGCGCGACAGGACCGGCGCGGCCTCCGACACCCGGGACGCGAGGCGGACGGTGTACTCGGCGTCGTAGAGGGCAGTGCGGATGTTGTCGCTCATGCCGCCGTCGACGCTGACGTAATGGCGCGCGTGGCCCGACCCGAGGTCGACCTTCTTCACCGTGCCGACCTCGTAGACGGTGATCATCGACGGGCCGACGACCGCACGGCCGGGCTCGACGGCGAGCCGCGGGAGAGTCAGGCCGTAGGACGTGCACTCGCGCGTGACGATGCCGCGCAGCAGGTCGGCCATCTCCTTCGGGGAGATCGGGTCGTCGTCGTCGGTGTAGGCGATCCCCATGCCGCCGCCGAGGTTGAGTTCGGCCACCTCGACGCCGAGCTCGACGTGGGTGCCCTCGCTGTCGTGGGTGAGCACCTTGCCGACGTCGTGCAGCAGCGCGCCCCGCTTGGCCAGCTTCACGTCCACCCCGAGCTCGGCGGCCATGATGCCCGCCAGCCAGGCCACCTCCTTGGAGTGCTCCAGGATGTTCTGGCCGTAGCTGGTCCGGTAGCGCATCCGGCCGACCAGCTTGATCAGCTCCGGGTGGAGCCCGCTGATGCCGGTGTCGAAGGCGGCCCGCTCGCCCAGCTCCACCAGCTGCGTGTCGAGCTCGGCGCGGACCTTGACGACCACGTCCTCGATGCGACCCGGCTGGATGCGCCCGTCGGCGATGAGCGCCTCGAGCGCGCGGCGGCCCACCTCGCGCCGGATCGGGTCGAAGCAGGAGATGACCACGGTGTCCGGCGTGTCGTCGATGATGACGTCCACGCCGGTCGCGAGCTCGAACGCACGGATGTTGCGGCCCTCGCGGCCGATGATGCGGCCCTTCATGTCGTCGGAGGGGATTGGCACGGCGCGGACGGTGCTCTCGGCGGTGTGCTCGGCGGCGAACCGCTGCACGGCCATGAGGGTGATCTCGCGGGCCTTCTCCTTGGCGTGCCCTTC
>JBGAJT010000418.1:0-259 GCA_044224785.1 Candidatus Nanopelagicales bacterium
GATCGTGTAGTGCTTCTTCAGCTCGAAGATGAGCTCCTCGACCTTCTGGGTCGCGATGGGGTCGAGGGCGGAGCAGGGCTCGTCCATCAGCAGGACCTCGGGCGCGTTCGCCAGGGCCCGCGCGATGCAGAGCCGTTGCTGCTGGCCGCCCGAGAGGCCTGTCCCCGGCTCGTGCAGGCGGTCCTTCACCTCGTCCCAGAGCGCGGCGCGCCGCAGGCTGTCTTCGGCGCGGACCTCGAGCTCGCCGCGGTCCTTCACG
>JBGAJT010000418.1:269-1440 GCA_044224785.1 Candidatus Nanopelagicales bacterium
TCGACTTCGGGAACGGGTTCGGCCGCTGGAACACCATGCCGACCCGCCGCCGCAGGTCCACGAGGTCGCGCCCGGCGCCGTAGATCGACGCGCCGTCGAGGAGCAGTTCCCCCGAGTGCCGCACGTCGGGCAGCAGCTCGTGCATCCGGTTGATGGCCCGGAGGAAGGTGGACTTGCCGCAGCCCGACGGCCCGATGATGGCGGTGACGGCGTGCCGCTCGATGCCGAGGGAGATTCCCTTGAGGACCTCCGTGGCGCCGTAGGAGAAGCGGAAGTCCCGCGCCTCCACGACCGGCGCGCCGGTGCGCGCCGACTTCGCGGGCTCGCGTCGCGGGGACAGTGTCGGCCTGAGGCCGGAAGCGTGCGGCATGGCAGTCCGTCCGAGGAGGGTGGAACTCATCCGAACCGCCCCGTAATGTAGGCTTCGGTGGCTTCGCGGGCCGGCGAGGTGAACAGCTGGCGCGTCGCGCCGGTCTCGACCAGGTCGCCCAGGTAGAAGAAGCTCGTCGTGTCGGAGACGCGGGCCGCCTGCTGCATGTTGTGCGTCACGATGACGATCGTGAACTCGCGCTTGAGCGTGTACAGCAACTCCTCGATCCGCTGCGTGCCCTGCGGGTCGAGCGACGCCGTCGGCTCGTCGAGGAGGATCACCTCCGGCCGCGGCGCGATGGTCCGCGCCACGCAGAGCCGCTGCTGCTGCCCGCCGGAGAGCGCCATGGCGCTGGCGGTGAGCCGGTCCTTGACCTCGTCCCAGAGGGCCGCGCCGTGGAGCGCCCGCTCGACGGTCTCGGCCACCTCGGCCCTGGACCGCTTCTGCCCCACCCGGAGCCCTGCCGCCACGTTATCGAAGATCGACATCGTCGGAAAGGGGGTGGGCTTCTGGAACACCCTCCCCACGCGGCGCCGCAGCTGCATCGGGTTGACGGCCGGGGCGTACACGTCCTGGCCGTCGAGCAGCACCCGGCCGGTGAGCCACCCGCCGGGGGAGAGTTCGTGCATCCGGTTGAGCGAGCGCAGGTAGGTGGACGTCCCGCACCCGGACGGCGTGCAGCGCCAGGACTTCACCCTCACCTTCAAGGTGGGGGCGGAAAGCCTCGACGAGGCCGCCATGGAGCTCCCGATCGAGGATCTGCTCCGCTCGATCGGCATCGGATGGGATGGGGTGATCGAC
>JBGAJT010000419.1:0-1429 GCA_044224785.1 Candidatus Nanopelagicales bacterium
CCCACGATCTCCTCGACGACGTCCTCGATCGTGACGATTCCTGCGGTGCCGCCGTACTCGTCGACGACCACCGCAAGGTGCACGCGCGCGGCCTGCATGTCGCGCAGCAGCTCGTCGGCCGACTTGCTGTCGGGGACCATGAACACCGGGCGCATCAGGCTGACGACGCGCTCGCTGGTCTCGGCCTCGTGGTGCTCGAACGTCCGGTTCGCGATGTCCTTGAGGTAGACCACGCCGATGACGTCGTCGATGTTCTCCCCCACCACGGGGATGCGCGAGAAGCCCGAGCGCAGCGCGAGCGACAGCGCCTGGCGCAGCGTCTTCGTCGACTCGACGAACACCATCTCGGTGCGCGGCACCATCAGCTCGCGCACGATCGTGTCGCCGAGCTCGAAGACCGAGTGGATCATCTGGCGCTCGTCGTCCTCGATGACGTCGCTCGCCTCGGCGAGGTCGACGAGCTCGCGCAGCTCGGCCTGGGTCGCGAACGGTCCCTCGCGGTAGCCCTTGCCCGGCGTGATCGCGTTGCCGAGCAGGATCAGCAGCCGGGTGAGCGGGTTGAGCAGCGCGGCCAGGAAGCGCGCGGGACCGGCCATCGCGATCGCGATGCCGTCGGCGTGCTGGACGCCGAGGGTGCGCGGCGCGACGCCGAGCGCGACGTAGTTCAGGACCACCATGACCAGCGCCGCCGCGAGCAGCTGCCACCACAGCGGGCCCAGGACGATCGAGAGGAACGCCCACGTGACGAGCACCGTGGCGCACGCGGCCAGCAGCATGTGCGTGAACAGCAGTGCGTTGACGTAGCGCGCCCGGTCGTCGAGCAGCGGGCGGACGCGCTTGGCGCCGCGACGCCCCTCGCGGACCAGCTCGTCGACGCGCGCCTTGGAGATGCGGCCGTACGCCGACTCGCCCGCGACGATCACCGCGCCGAGCACGATGAGCAGCGCGGCGACGAGCAGCGCGATGACGTAGCCGGTCACGACCTGCCCCCGACGCCGGTCATCGCGCAGCCACCCACTCGGCGAGCAGCCGCGCCTGCAGGCCGAACATCTCGGCGTGCTCGTCGGGCTCGAGGTGGTCGTATCCGATCAGGTGCAGGATCCCGTGGGTGAGCAGCAGGGCGAGCTCGTCGTCGAGGCCGTGCCCGGCGGCCTCGGCCTGGCGCTGCGCGACCTGCGGGCAGAGCACGACGTCGCCGAGCACGCCGGGCTCGGGCTCCTCGTCGTCGCGCGGGCTCCGCAGCTCGTCCATCGGGAAGGAGAGCACGTCGGTGGGACCGGGCTCGTCCATCCAGCGCACGTGCAGGTCGGTCATCGGCTCCTCGCCGACGAGGACGACCGACAGCTCGGCCTGCGGATGGATGCGCAGCCGGCGCAGCACGAACTCCGCCTGCCGACCCAGCGCGGCGACGGCGACGTCGACGGCGCGC
>JBGAJT010000041.1:0-16322 GCA_044224785.1 Candidatus Nanopelagicales bacterium
GGTTCCCCAGCGAGTGCCCGGCGAGCTCCCCGGTGCCGGCGAAGCGGTGCTGGACCACGCGCGACCAGGTGCGGCCCCAGGTGTCGTCGCCGCAGAGCGCCGCGAGCGCCATCCGCAGGTCGCCGGGCGGCACGACGTCGAACTCCTGGCGCAGCCGGCCGCTGCTCCCGCCGTCGTCGGACACGGCGACGACGGCGGTCACGTCGTCGGTCACGCGGCGCAGGGCCCGGAGCGTCGCGGCCAGGCCGTGGCCGCCGCCGAGCGCGACGACCCGCGGTCCGGACGACCCCGGGCCCGACGCGCGGCCGCGCGCGCTCACTCGCGTCCCAGGTCGCGGTGGACGACGAGGACCTCGACCCCGACCTTCACCAGCCGGGCGGCCAGGTTCTCGGCCATGGCGACGCTGCGGTGCTTGCCGCCGGTGCAGCCGATGGCGACGGTGACGTAGCGCTTGCCCTCGCGCAGGTAGCCGTCGGAGACGAGGTCGAGGATCGCCGCCTGCCGGTCGAGGAAGTCGCGCGCGTCGGCGGGATCGGTGACGTAGTCGCTGACCGCCGGGTCGAGGCCGGTGAGGTCGCGCAGCTCGGGAACCCAGTAGGGGTTGGGCAGGAAGCGGACGTCGCACACGATGTCGGCGTCGACGGGGATGCCGTACTTGAAGCCGAACGACATGACGGTCGCGCGCAGGGCCACCCGCTCGTCGCCCCCGAAGGCGGCGTCGATCTTGCGTCGGAGGTCGTGGACGTTGAGGGCCGAGGTGTCGATGACGAGGTCGGCGCGCGAGCGCATGTCGCCGAGCAGCGCGCGCTCGCGCACGAGGCCGTCGAGGATGCCGCCCGAGCCCTGCAGCGGGTGGGGCCGCCGGCTGCTCTCGAAACGGCGGACGAGCTCGTTGTCGCCCGCCTCGAGGAAGAGCACGCGCAGGTCGACGCCCTGCCCGCGGATGCCCGCGAGGCTCTCGTCGAGGTCCTCGAACATCGTCCCGCCGCGCGCGTCCACCACGACCGCGAGCCGCTCGTTCTCCTGGTCGGACTTCACCTCGTCGACCGCCTGCGGCAGCAGCGCCGGCGGCAGGTTGTCGACCACGAACCAGCCGAGGTCCTCCAGCGCCCGGGCGGCCGTGGACCGGCCGGCCCCGGACATGCCGGTGACGAGCAGCAACTCGAACGCGTCGTCGGTCACGGGGCCCTCCGGGCTCGGGGTACGACGGAAGCCACGCGCGCGGCGCCGGTCGGTCGAGGATCTCGCCGGCGGTCACTCCCCTCCTGGTCTGCTCCGCAGCCCAGCGGGGGCCCACAGCCAGCGCTCTCAGTCGACGATCTCGCCAGTGGTCACGTTGATGGCGGGGGCCGGGGCGGAGGCGGCGAGCGCGTCGAGGACGGCCTGCGCGACGGTCGGGCCGATGCCGGGCACCGACTCGAGCTCGTCGAGCGAGGCCGCACGCAGGCGCTTGAGGGACCCGAACTGCCGCAGCAGCGCCTTCTTGCGGGCCTCGCCGAGGCCGGGCACCTCGTCGAGGATCGACTCGATCATGCGCTTGCCGCGCTTCTGGCGCTGGTAGGCGATCGCGAACCGGTGCGCCTCGTCGCGCACCCGCTGCAGCAGGTAGAGGCCTTCGCTGGTGCGCGGCAGGATCACCGGGTCGGGGTCGCCGGGCAGCCACACCTCCTCGAGCCGCTTGGCCAGGCCCACGATCGCGACGTCGGTGATGCCGAGCTCGGACAGCGCCGCCTGGGCCGCCTCGACCTGCGGCTGGCCGCCGTCGACGACGAACAGCTGCGGGGGGTAGGCGAACTTGCGCGGGCGGCCGGTGACCGGGTCGATGCCGGGGTTCGGGTCGTCGGGATCGGTGCGCTCCTCGAGCAGCCGGCGGAAGCGGCGGGTGACGACCTCGGCGATCGAGCGGGTGTCGTCGCTGATGCCGTCGTCGCTCCCCCGGATCGAGAACCGCCGGTACTCGGACTTGCGGGCGAGGCCGTCCTCGAAGACGACGAGGCTGGCGACGACGTCGGTGCCCTGCAGGTGGCTGACGTCGATGCACTCGATGCGCAGCGGCGCCTCGGCCAGGCCCAGCGCCTCCTGCAGCTCCTCGAGCGCCTGCGACCGGGAGGTGAGGTCGCCCGCGCGACGGGTCTTGTGCAGCACCAGGGCCTGCTCGGCGTTGCGCGTGACGGTCTCGAGGAGGTCCTTCTTGTCGCCGCGCTGCGGCACCCGCACCTCGACGTGCGTGCCGCGCAGCTCCTGCAGCCAGGCCTCGGTGGTCGCCTCGTCGGTCGGCAGCGCGGGCACGAGGATCTCGCGCGGCACGGCGTCGGCGGTCTGGTCGCCGTAGAGCTGCTGGAGCAGGTGCTCGACGAGGTCGCCGGCCGAGACGTCCTCGACCTTCTCGACGACGAAGCCGCGCTGGCCGCGGATCCGGCCGCCCCGGACGTGGAAGACCTGCACCGCGGCCTCGAGCTCGTCGTCGACGAGACCGATGACGTCGGCGTCGGTGCCGTCGCCGAGGACGACCGCGTTCTTCTCCAGGGCGCGCTCGAGGGCGCGCAGGTCGTCGCGCAGCCGCGCGGCGCGCTCGTAGTCGAGCTCGGCGGCCGCCGCCTTCATCTCGCGCTCGATGCGCCGGGTGTAGGCCGCGGTCTGCCCCGAGAGGAAGGCGACGAAGTCCTCGACGATGCGGCGGTGCTCCTCGGCGCTCACCAGCCCGGTGCACGGTGCCGAGCACTTGCCGATGTAGCCCAGCAGGCAGGGGCGGCCGATCTGCCCGTGGCGCTTGAAGACCCCGGCGCTGCAGGTGCGCGCCGGGAAGACGCGCAGCAGCAGGTCGACGGTCTCGCGGATCGCCCAGGCGTGGGAGTACGGGCCGAAGTAGCGAACGCCCTTGCGCTTCTGGCCGCGCATCACCGTGATGCGCGGGTACTCCTCGTCGAGGGTGACGGCCAGGTAGGGGTAGGTCTTGTCGTCGCGGTATCGGACGTTGTAGCGCGGGTCGTACTCCTTGATCCAGGCGTACTCGAGCTGCAGCGCCTCGACCTCGGTGCCGACCGTGACCCAGTCGACGGACGACGCGGTCGTGACCATCGCCTGGGTGCGCGGGTGCAACGCCGAGAGGTCCTGGAAGTACGACGCGAGCCGGCTGCGCAGGCTCTTGGCCTTGCCGACGTAGACCACCCGGCCGTGCGGGTCCCGGAACCGGTAGACGCCGGGGGCGTCGGGGACGGCTCCGGGTGCCGGTCGGTAGGTCGCGGGATCGGCCATGTGCCTGCGCAGCTCAGGAGAGCGTGATGGTGTCGCCCGTGACCGTGAGCGGCACGGCGGACAACGGGGCGGGCGCCGGGCCGCCCAGGACCGCGCCGTCGCTGGCGGAGAACTGGGCACCGTGGCAGGGGCAGACGATCGTGTTGTTGGTGACCGTGCTGACCGTGCAGCCCTCGTGGGTGCAGACCGCGCTGAACGCCTTGTAGGTGCCGGCCTCGGGCTGGGTCACGACGACCCGCGGGCCTTCGAGGATGGTGCCGCCGTTCACGGGGACGTCGGCCGTCTTGACCGTGGTGCCGGCGGCGCTGACGGCCGGGCTGCCACCGCTGTCGCCGCCCTTGCCGGCGCCGCACGCCGCGACGACCGCGCCCGCGGCGACGGCGCCGCCGGCGAGCAGGACCTGGCGGCGGCTCGGGCCGACGTGCTCGGCCGGCTCGGGGGTGGTGCGGGTGGTCATCGGGACTCCTCCAGGTCGGGTGCGGCGCCCACGGTAGGCGGTCAGGCCGCGCCCTTGCCGCCCCGGCGCGCCCCTGCGGCCGGCGTACGGGACGTGCGCTTGGTCACGCGCTTGGCCGGGGTCTTCGCCGCCGGTGCGGTGCCGAGGATGTCGCGCAGGAACAGCCCGGTGTGGCTGGACGGGTGCGCGGCGACGTCCTCGGGGGTGCCGGTGACGACGACGGTGCCACCGCGGCTGCCGCCCTCGGGCCCCATGTCGACGATCCAGTCGGCCGTCTTGATGACGTCGAGGTTGTGCTCGATGACGAGCACCGAGTTGCCCTTGTCGACCAAGGACTGCAGGACGCCGAGCAGCTTGCGGATGTCCTCGAAGTGCAGGCCCGTCGTCGGCTCGTCGAGGACGTAGACCGTGCGGCCGGTCGACCGCTTCTGCAGCTCGCTCGCGAGCTTGACGCGCTGGGCCTCGCCGCCCGACAGCGTGGTCGCGGGCTGGCCGAGGCGCACGTAGCCCAGCCCGACCTCGACCAGCGTGCGCAGGTGACGGGCGATCGGCGGCACCGCCTCGAAGAACTCGAGCGCCTCCTCGATCGGGAGGTCGAGCACCTCCGAGATCGTCTTGCCCTTGAAGTGCACCTCGAGCGTCTCGCGGTTGTAGCGGGCGCCGTGGCAGACCTCGCACGGGACGTAGACGTCGGGCAGGAAGTTCATCTCGATCTTGATCGTGCCGTCGCCGGCGCACGCCTCGCAGCGGCCGCCCTTGACGTTGAAGGAGAACCGGCCCTGCAGGTAGCCGCGCATCTTCGCCTCGGGGGTCTCGGCGAACAGCTTGCGGATGTGGTCGAAGACGCCGGTGTAGGTGGCCGGGTTCGACCGCGGGGTGCGGCCGATCGGGCTCTGGTCGACGTGGACCACCTTGTCGAGGTGCTCCATGCCGCGCACCCGGCGGTGGCGGCCCGGCACCGAGCGCGCGCCGTTGAGCTCGCGCGCCAGCGACGTGTAGAGGATGTCGTTGACGAGCGTGGACTTGCCCGAGCCGCTGACGCCCGTGACGGCGACGAAGCAGCCGAGCGGGAACGCGACGTCGACGTCGCGCAGGTTGTGCTCCTTCGCGCCCTCGACCACGAGCTCGCGGCCGGGCGTGACGGGGCGGCGCACGGCCGGGACCTCGATGCTGCGACGGCCCGAGAGGTAGGCGCCGGTCATCGAGTCGGGGCTGGCGAGGAGGTCCTCGACGGTGCCCGAGACGACGACCTGCCCGCCGTGCTCCCCCGCGCCGGGACCGATGTCGACGACCCAGTCGGCCTGCCGGATCGTGTCCTCGTCGTGCTCGACGACGATGAGGGTGTTGCCGAGCTCCTTGAGGCGGACGAGGGTCTCGATGAGCCGGTGGTTGTCGCGCTGGTGCAGGCCGATGCTCGGCTCGTCGAGGACGTAGAGGACGCCGACGAGCCCGGCGCCGATCTGCGTCGCGAGCCGGATCCGCTGGGCCTCGCCGCCGGCGAGGGTCGCGGCGGCGCGGTCGAGGCTGAGGTAGTCGAGGCCGACGTCGACGAGGAACCGGAGCCGCTCGTTGACCTCCTTGAGCACGCGCTCGGCGATCGCCCGCTCGCGCGGGGACAGGTCGAGGTCGCGCAGGAACTCCGAGCAGTCGCCGATGGCCATGGCCGCGACCTCGGCGATGGACCGGCCGCCGAGGGTGACGGCGAGGCTGATGGGCTTGAGCCGGGCGCCCTGGCACGCGGGGCAGGGCACCTCGCGCATGTAGCCCTCGAACCGGTCGCGGCTCGCGTCGGAGTCGGCCTCGGCGTGGCGGCGCTCGACGTAGGGGATCACGCCCTCGAACGCCGTGTGGTAGCTGCGCTCGCGGCCGTAGCGGTTCTTGTAGCGCACGTGCACCTGGGTCGAGTGGCCCTGCAGGATCGCCTTCCTGGCCTTCGCCGAGAGCGACTCCCACGAGTCGTCGAGGGTGAACCCGAGCTCGTCGCCGAGCGCGGACAGCAGCCGCTCGAAGTAGTCGCTGATGTGGCCGCTGGACCACGGGCCGATGGCGCCCTCGGCGAGGGTCATCGTCGGGTCGCTCACGATGAGGTCGGGGTCGACCTCCATTCGGGTGCCGAGGCCGGTGCACTCGGGGCAGGCGCCGAAGGGCGAGTTGAACGAGAACGAGCGGGGCTCGAGCTCCTCGAACGAGAGGTCGTCGTAGAGGCAGGCGAGGTGCTCGGAGAACATCCGCTCGCGGTGCGGGTCGTCGTCGGGCAGGTCGACGAACTCGAGGGTGACCAGGCCGCCGGAGAGGCGCAGCGCGGTCTCGATGGAGTCGGTGAGGCGGCGCTTGGCGTCGGCCTTCACGGCGAGGCGGTCCACGACCACCTCGATCGTGTGCTTCTCCTGCTTCTTCAGCGTGGGCGGGTCGGCCAGCGTGTGGACGACGCCGTCGATCCGGGCGCGCGAGAAGCCCTGGGTCTGCAGGGTGCGGAACAGCTCGGCGTACTCGCCCTTGCGCTCGCGGATGACCGGGGCGAGCACCTGGAACCGGGTGCCCTGCTCGAGCTCGAGGATGCGGTCGACGATCTGCTGCGGCGTCTGCCGGGCGATGTCGCGACCGCAGACCGGGCAGTGCGGGCGGCCGGCGCGCGCGTAGAGCAGGCGGAGGTAGTCGTAGACCTCGGTGATGGTGCCGACCGTGGAGCGCGGGTTGCGGTTGGTCGACTTCTGGTCGATCGACACCGCGGGCGAGAGCCCCTCGATGAAGTCGACGTCGGGCTTGTCCATCTGGCCGAGGAACTGCCGGGCGTAGGCCGACAGGCTCTCGACGTAGCGGCGCTGGCCCTCCGCGAAGATCGTGTCGAACGCGAGGGACGACTTCCCGGAGCCGGACAGCCCCGTGAAGACGATCATCGCGTCGCGCGGGAGGTCGAGCGAGACGTCCTTGAGGTTGTGCTCGCGCGCACCACGGACGACGAGACGGTCGGCCACACCGAGTCCTTCGCTCCGGAGGGTCCGCCGGCGGTGGCCGACGGCGACGGCGCGACACGATCCGGACCGGGTGGGTCCGGCTCGGGCCGCGGCTCGCCGGGTCCAGGCTAACGAGGGGGACCGACAGCCACATTCCCGCGCCCCTCGGGGCCTCCGGTCGCGTAGCGTCGGAGCCGTGCCGCACCAGCTCCGCGCCGACCTCCTGGACCTCGACGAGGCGACGTCCCGCCTGGTCCGGACGGCCGACGCCCTCACCGACGACGAGGCCGCCGCCCCGTCCCTCCTGCCCGACTGGTCCCGCGGGCACGTCCTGACCCACATCGCGCGCAACGCCGACGGGATGGTCCGCCTCGTCGACTGGGCGGTCACCGGCGTCGAGACCCCGATGTACGCCTCCGTCGAGGCCCGGGAGGCCGAGATCGAGGCCGGGGCCGGCCGGTCCGCCGCGGAGCTCGCCGCCGACGTCCGCGACAGCGCCGGACGGCTGCGCGAGGCGCTCGAGCGGCTCGCCGACGACGAGACGGCCTACGACCGCGTGGTCCTGTTCGGGGCGCCGCGTCCCGGGGCTGCCGCCGACTCCCCCGCACGGACGCTCCCCTACGCCCGCATCCGCGAGGTCGAGATCCACCACGTCGACCTCGGGCTCGCGACGTACACCGAGCACGACTGGCCGCCGCCGTTCGTCGAGCGCACCCTGCTGTGGGTGCACGCCCGCAGCGGTCCGGTCGACGTCGTCGGCGAGCTCGAGGAGGTGCTCGCCTGGCGGCTGGGGCGCACGACCGGCCCGAGCCTGACCCGCCTCGACGGCAGCCCGCCCGGAGACGCCCCGCCCTGGTGACCGCCCGTGGGTGCGGCGTCGCGCCCGGCTGGAAGGATGACCCCGTGACCTACACCGGGAACGTGACCGTCGGCGGAACCGCCGACGTCCGAGAGCTCAGCCACCTCGTCGTCTCGAAGCTCGCCGTCGGGCCGTACGACAACAACGCCTACCTGCTGCGCTGCACGCGCACCGGGGAGCAGCTGCTCATCGACGCCGCGGCCGAGCCCGACCGGCTGCTCGAGCTCGTCGGCGACGACGGCCTCACGACGATCGTCACGACGCACGCGCACCACGACCACTGGCAGGCGCTCGCCGCCGTCGCCGAGGCCACCGGCGCGACGACCGTCGCGCACGAGGCCGACGCCGGCGACATCGGCGCCCGGATCGACGTCACCGTCGCCGACGGCGCGACCATCACGGTCGGCGACGTCGCCCTCCGCGCCGTTCACCTCGTGGGCCACACCCCCGGCTCGATCGCCCTGGTCTACGACGACCCCACCGGCGCCCCGCACGTCTTCACCGGCGACTGCCTGTTCCCCGGCGGCGTCGGCAACACGCAGAAGGACGCCGAGCGCTTCGCGTCGCTGTACGCCGACGTGTCGGAGAAGCTGTTCGGCGCGCTGCCCGACGAGACCTGGGTCTACCCGGGCCACGGCAAGGACACGACGATCGGCGCCGAGCGCCCGCACCTGCAGGAGTGGCACGACCGCGGCTGGTAGCCGCTCCGGTCCGACTGCGGCGCGGGGACGGAGCGGCCGGGAGGGACGTCAGTCCTTGGGTCGGCGGACGAAGGTGTCCTTGCCGAACAGGAGCATCAGCACGACCAGGATCGCGACCAGGACCAGGCCACCGACGACGAAGATCATGGGCCGAACGGTAGCCCGCGCGGTGACGCGGGTCGAGCCTCGGTGATCAGCGCCTCTCGCACGCGACGCCGTCCTTGTCGCGGTCGGAGGCCTTGTTCGCGGCGTACCAGGCGTTGCTGCGGGTGAACGTCGTGACCGGACGGCCGGACGTCACGCGGTCGCGGGCGGTCGTGGTGCCGACGCCGTGCGGGAAGACCTTGTTCAGCGCGGCGCAGTTGGCGAACCGGTGCGGCTTGGTCGCCGCCCCCGCCGGAGCCGTCGCCGGCAGCGCGACCGCCACGGCCGACGTCGCGATCAGCAGTGCGGCAGCGGTGCGCTTCACCATGGGGACCTCCTGGAACGGCTGGTGCGCTCGACGCTAGAGGTCGGCACCAGGCGTAGGCCGATCGCCGCGGGGCTCGCTACGGCGACCGGGTGGCGTGCGGCCGAAGTCCTGGCCGAACGGCTGATCTTGGCTCAGCGGTCGCTCTCGATGCGGCGGCGGCGCGTGACGACGACCTACCGTCGCGGCATGTCCGTCTTCGAGCTCACCGCGCGCCGCGTGCCCGGCGCCTCCCCCGACGACTACGGGTGGGAGATCGGCCCGGGCATCCACGAGGGCCGTGCCCCGGTCGCCGTGCTGCGGCCGGCCGAGCGCGACGAGTGGCCGATGCAGATCCGTCGTGCCGGTGTGACCCGAAAGTCGCCGGTGCTCTTCCGCGACTCCGTCGACCGGATGGCGTTCGCGCTCGACTTCGGCCTCTAGGACCGACCGCCGCGCCCGTGGCAGCGGTGGTGGGCACCCGGCACGGTCACCCAGCGGCTGACGTCGACGAGGACTCCCCCGCCGTAGGGGTCCTCCGCGTGCAGCGTGGCGAGCGCGCGCCCGGCGTGCGGCAGGCCGCCGACGTACGGGCTCCAGACGATGTGCTGGATCCGGACGGTGCCGTCGGCCCCGCACACGGCGTCGCTGGAGCCGTTCCCTCCGGACGCCTCGTACAGCCGGGTGCCGTCCTGCTCCAGCGTCGTGAACGCGGTGAAGTACTGGCCGGGGGTGCAGCCGGTGATGGTGCCCGACACCAGCACCACCGTGATCGGGACTGGATCGCCGTAGGGCGCCTCGGTCGTCTGCACCACCGACGTGAGCCGGTCGAGCCGGCCGTGCATCGTCGGGGCCGGAGCGGCTCCCGCCGCGGGTGCCATCGCCAGCAGGACGGCGGACGCCGCACCGGTGACCAGCAGGCTCGTGACGGACGTCGTCGGACGCACGGGACCCCCTCGGCTCGGGCCGCCCCCGCGACCCGTCCCCAGCGTAGGGAGCGCGGCGGCGCCGCGCGGGCGACTCGCCACGTCGTCCGGACTGCGACGACGACGCGCCTCTGGCCGGTCGGGCGACCCGGTGCGCGGGCCGCGTTCCAGGATCCGGCACGACGGGCTGGGAAGGCCCCGACGCCTCTGGTTGCCTCGACGAGCCCGGAGCCGATGTGCGCCCGGCGGGAGACGAGGAGCGCGAAGCGTGGGCACCGACGAGGTGGTCGAGACCGAGGTGCTCATCATCGGCGCGGGCCCGGTGGGCCTCATGCTCGCGAACTTGCTGGGGGTCTACGGCCGACGCGCCGTCGTCCTCGAGGCCCTCGACGAGCTCATCGACTACCCGCGCGCCGTCGGGCTCGACGACGAGGCGTTCCGGCTGATCCAGACCGTCGGGCTCGCCGAGCAGATCGAGCCGCTCACCGGGCCGGCGCACATCATGCGGCTGGTCAACGCTCGCGGCGAGGTGATCCTCTACAACGACCCGCAGGTGCACGACTTCGGCTGGCCGCGCAAGAACGGGGTCAACCAGCCCCTCGTCGACCGCGAGCTGGCGGCCGGGCTCGACCGCTTCCCCGTTGTCGAGCTGCGCTTCGGGCACGCCGTCGAGGAGGTCGAGGAGGACGCCGACGGCGTCACGGCGATCGCCGAGGTGCGCCGGCCCGACGGCAGCACCGAGCAGCGCCGCTTCCGCGCCCGCTACCTGGTGGGCTGCGAGGGCGGGAAGTCGCCGACGCGCAAGCGGATGGGCGTCTCCTTCGACGGGCTCTCCCCCAGCACGCGGTGGCTGGTCGTGGACATCGCCAACGACCCGCTGGGCACGCCCAACGTCTGGCTCGGTGCCGACCCGGAGCGGGCGTACGTCTCCATCGGTCTGCCGCAGCGGATCAGGCGCTTCGAGTTCCGCCTCCGCGACGACGAGCCCGACGACGTCGCGACCTCGCCCGAGTGGGTCGAGGAGATCCTGCGCGACCACGTGCCCGACCCGTCGTCGCTCGATGTCATCAGGCGCCGCGTCTACACCCACCACGGTCGGGTGGCCAGCACCTTCCGGGTACGGCGCCAGCTGCTCGCCGGCGACGCCGCGCACCTCATGCCCGTGTGGCTCGGCCAGGGGTGGAACTCCGGCGTGCGCGACGCCATGAACCTCGGCTGGAAGCTCGCGACGGTGCTCGCCGGGGACGCCGACGACACACTCCTCGACACCTACACCGAGGAGCGCCTCGAGCACGCGACGAGGATGGTCGAGCTGTCGATGACGATGGGCGACATCATCAAGATGACCAATCCCGTGGCCGTCGCTGCGCGCGATGCGGCGGCGAAGGTGGTCAACCTGCTGCCGCAGTTCCGCGACTACTTCGGCGAGATGCGGTTCCGGCCGCAGCCGCGCTACGCCCGCGGCGTCGTCGTCGACCAGTCGACGCTGGAGGCGGGCGTCTCGCACCGCACGCTCTCGGCACGGTCGATCCCGTTCCTCCAGACGCGCGACAAGGTGTCCGCGGTCGGCGTCCAGTTTCCCCAGCCGCGGGTGACGACGAGGGACGGCACGGACCTGCGCCTCGACGACGTCACCGGCAGCTGGTGGACGCTCCTGCTCTGGATCAACGACGCGCACGTCCTCCTGCCCGAGCGCACGCTCCACCAGCTGCGCGATCTCGGTGCGCGCCTGGTGACCGTGGTGCCGGAGAACCAGCGGCCGTGGGCCGAGGCGCACGCGGGGGACGGCGTCGTGGTCGTCGGCGACCACACCGGTCGGCTCAAGCAGTGGTTCGACACCCGGCCGGTGGGCGCGGTGCTGCTGCGTCCCGACCACTTCGTCGCCGGCGCCAGCCTCGCGCAGCAGGTGCCGCAGCTCGTCGACGCGGTGCTCGCCTCGATGAGCTGGACCGGAGCGCAGCTCGGTGCCGGCATCCGCACGACCGCCTGAGGAACGAGGAGGACGCATGACGCAGGACGCCGACGCCTGGTGGCAGCCCGGCCGGTACGTGGAGCTGCGCACCGGCGCGCTCGCGCACTACGTCGAGGCCGGACCTGCCGACGGACCGCCGGTGATGCTGCTGCACGGCGGCCTGCCCGGATCCTCGGGCGCCGCCGGCTGGCGGTTCATGCTCCCCGCCCTGGGCGCCGCGGGCTTCCACGTCGTCGCTCCCGACCGGCCCGGCTTCGGGCGGGCCGACACGCGTCCCGAGCACCGGCCGACGCGCGGCTTCCTCTCGTGGGGCGCGTTCGTGCGCGACGTCGCCGACGCGCTCGGCTGGGACCGGTTCTCCCTCGGTGGCAACTCGCAGGGGGCACAGTCGGCGGCGTACTTCGCGGTGCAGAACCCCGAGCGGGTCGAGCGCCTCGCGCTCATCGCGTGCGGCGGCTTCAACCCGACGTTCGACATCACCCCGGACCAGCTGCTGCCGGGCGTGCCCTTCCCGTCGTGGGACGGGACCGCGGACTCGATGCGGGACATGCTCACGACCATCGTCTTCCGCACGGAGGCGCTGTCCGACGACCTGGTGCGCATGCGCAACGAGTCGGCGCTCGCGCAGCGGGAGTCGCTGGCCGCGGCGTCGGCCTGGAACGCGCGGGCGCTCGCCGACCCGGGCATCGGCCAGGCGCACCGGCTCCTCGGCCACCTCGACCGCCTGACGGTGCCGATCATCTACCTCTACGGCCGCCAGGACGTGCTGAGCCCGGTGGAGAACGCCTACCTGCAGGAGGACCTGCTGCCCAACGTGCAGTTCCTCTACCCCGACCAGTGCGGGCACCAGGCGCAGACCGACCAGCCCGACCTGCTCAACGCCGCCTTCGCGGAGTTCTTCGCGCAGGGGTCGCTCACGCGGGCGACCGCCGACCGGGCCGGCATCTCCACCCGGCGCCCCGAGCTCCCCTGGGCTGTGCGCGACTGACGCTCAGGCTGCTGCTGCGTGGTCGTGGCGGTCCTTGAGCAGGCTCGCGCCGGTGGTGATGGCGAGGGTCAGGACGATGAACGCGAGGCTGAAGCCGATGGAGGGCACCCACACCGGCACGGGCTCGCCGCCGTTGATGAACGGCACGTTGTTGTCGTGCAGCGCCTCGAGGACGAGCTTGATGCCGATGAAGCCGAGCAGGACGGCCAGGCCGATCGAGAGGTAGACCAGCCGGTTGAGCAGGTCGCCGAGCAGGAAGTAGAGCTGGCGCAGCCCGAGCAGCGCGAAGACGTTGGCCGCGAAGACGATGTAGGGCTCGTCGGTGAGGCCGTAGATCGCCGGGATCGAGTCGAGCGCGAACAGCAGGTCGGTGGTGCCGATGGCGATCAGCACGAGCAGCATCGGCGTCCAGA
Source organism: Candidatus Nanopelagicales bacterium (assembly GCA_044224785.1). Taxonomy (GTDB): domain Bacteria; phylum Actinomycetota; class Actinomycetes; order S36-B12; family CAIYMF01; genus Longivirga. The sequence goes on from JBGAJT010000041.1 coordinate 12,974, forward strand.
GGCGCTTGCCCTCGACGATCGCGCGCAGGTGCGGGCCGTGGAAGTCCGGGGTGCTGGGCAGGACCCGAGCGCGATGAAGACCGCGCGCAGGACGAGCGCGATGATGATGCCCCACATGAGGGCCGACTGCTGCAGCTCACGCGGGACGTAGAACCGCGCCATGATCAGCAGGAACACGAACAGGTTGTCGACCGACAGGCTGTACTCGGTGATCCAGCCGGCGAAGAACTCGACGCCCTGCTGACGGCCGGTGAACGCCCACAGGAAGCCGCCGAAGGCGACGGCGACCGCGATGTAGAAGCTCAGCCAGCGCACGCACTCCTGGGTCGACGGGATGTGCGGCCGGCGGCCGACGATCCACAGGTCGACGACGAAGAGCACCACGTACAGCGCGATCGTGGGCACCCAGATCCAGGTGGGGATGTCCACGGCGCAAGGGTCCTTCTCGGGTCGACGGCGTTCCGTTCAGTCTGCCACGGCCCAGGAGGCGCGCACGCTCACGCGTGACCGGCCGCCTGCATGGCCCGCAGCTCCTTCTTCAGCTCCGACACCTCGTCGCGCAGGCGCGCCGCGACCTCGAACTGCAGCTCGGCCGCCGCCGCGTGCATCTGGTCGGTGAGCGACCCGATGAGCTCGGCGAGCTCGCGCGCCGGCATGCCCGAGACGTCGAGCGCGCCGCCGGCCGCGGCCGACGACATCCCCGGGACCGGGGCCTTGCCGCGGCTCTGAGTGCGGCCCGAGCCGCCGAGCAGCTCGGCGGTGTCGGCGTCCTCGCGCGTGATGAGGTCGGTGATGTCGGCGATCTTCTTGCGCAGCGGGGTCGGATCGACGCCCTCACGTTGCGCGCCGCCCGGCCGATGGTCTGGATCAGCGAGGTGCCCGAGCGCAGGAACCCCTCCTTGTCGGCGTCGAGGATGGCGACCAGCGACACCTCGGGCAGGTCGAGGCCCTCGCGCAGCAGGTTGATGCCGACGAGGACGTCGAAGAGCCCCAGACGAAGCTCGCGCAGCAGCTCGATGCGGCGCAGCGTGTCGACCTCGGAGTGCAGGTAGCGCACCCGGATGCCCTGGTCGAGGAGGTAGTCGGTGAGGTCCTCGGCCATCTTCTTGGTGAGCGTGGTGACGAGCACGCGCTCGTCGCGCTCGGTGCGTGCGCGGATCTCGCCGATGAGGTCGTCGATCTGCCCCTTGGTCGGCTTGACGACGACCTCGGGGTCGACGAGACCGGTGGGACGGATGACCTGCTCGACGACGTCGCCGTCGACGCGCGAGAGCTCGTAGGGCCCGGGCGTGGCCGACAGGTAGACGGTCTGCCCGATCCGCTCGAGGAACTCCTCCCAGCGCAGCGGCCGGTTGTCCATCGCGCTGGGCAGCCGGAAGCCGTGCTCCACCAGGGTGCGCTTGCGGCTCATGTCGCCCTCGTACATGCCGCCGATCTGCGGCACGGTCACGTGCGACTCGTCGATGACGAGGAGGTAGTCCTCGGGGAAGTAGTCGAGCAGGCAGTTCGGTGCGCTGCCGGCCTCGCGGCCGTCGATGTGGCGGGAGTAGTTCTCGATGCCGCTGCAGAAGCCGACCTGGCGCATCATCTCGAGGTCGTAGGTGGTGCGCATGCGAAGCCGCTGCGCCTCGAGCAGCTTGCCCTGCCGCTCCATCTCGGCGAGCCGCTCCTCGAGCTCGGCCTCGATGCCGGCGACGGCGCGCTCCATCCGCTCCGGACCCGCGACGTAGTGCGTCGCCGGGAAGACGTAGATCTCCTGGTCCTCGGTGAGCACCTCCCCGGTGACGGGGTGCAGCGTCATCAGCCGCTCGATCTCGTCGCCGAACATCTCGATGCGGACCGGGTGCTCCTCGTAGACCGGGAACACCTCGATCGTGTCGCCGCGCACGCGGAAGGTGCCGCGGGTGAAGGCCAGGTCGTTGCGGGTGTACTGGATCGAGACGAGACGGCGGAGCAGGTCGTCGCGGTCCCACTCCTCCCCCACGCGCAGGCGCGCCATCCGGTCGACGTACTCCTGCGGGGTGCCCAGGCCGTAGATGCACGACACCGACGCGACGACGATGACGTCGCGCCGGGTCAGCAGCGAGTTGGTCGCCGAGTGCCGCAGCCGCTCGACCTCGTCGTTGATCGACGAGTCCTTCTCGATGTAGGTGTCGGTCTGCGGGATGTAGGCCTCGGGCTGGTAGTAGTCGTAGTAGCTCACGAAGTACTCGACCGCGTTGTTCGGCAGCAGGTCGCGGAACTCGTTCGCGAGCTGGGCCGCGAGGGTCTTGTTGGGGGCGATCACCAGGGTCGGGCGCTGCAGCCGCTCGATGAGCCACGCGGTGGTCGCCGACTTGCCGGTGCCGGTGGCGCCCAGCAGGACGTTGTCCTTGTCGCCGCGCTCGATCCGCCGGGCCAGCTCCTCGATCGCCGCGGGCTGGTCGCCCGAGGGCACGTAGTCGCTCACGACCTCGAACGGGGCGACCTTGCGCTGCAGGTCGGTGATGGGGCGGGCCATCCCCCCACGGTACGGCGCACCTCCGACAGCGCGCAGCGGCGGACCGCGGAGCGCCGGTCGGCCGACCAGCTGGTCAGCGGGTGAGGACCGTCCAGAGCCGGTCGACCTCGGCGTCGAGGGCCGCGAGGTCGCCGCCGTTGTCGACGACGAGGTCGGCGATGGCCAGCCGCGCGTCGTCGGAGGCCTGGGCGGCGATCCGCGCCCGGGCGTCGGCCTCGGCCAGCCCCCGCTCGACCAGCCGGCGTACCCGGACCTCGACCGGAGCCGTGACCACGACGACCCGGTCGAACCCCTCGACCCGGCCGAGGTCGGCCGACTCGGCCAGCAGCGGGACGTCGTAGACGACGAGGGCGTCGTCGGGCGCCGCCTCGAGCAGCTCGTGGGACCGGCGGCCGACCAGCGGGTGGACGATCGCCTCGAGGGCGCGGCGGCCCTCCTCGTCGGAGAACACGATGGCCGCCATCGCGGGGCGGTCCAGGGCGCCGTCGGGCGTGAGGATCCCGGTGCCGAACTCGGCCACGACCGCCGCGAGACCGGGTGTGCCCGGCTCCACGACCTCGCGGGCGATGCGGTCGGCGTCGATGACGACAGCGCCGCGCTCGGCCAGGCGCGCGGTCACCGAGCTCTTGCCCGAGCCGATCCCACCGGTCACCGCGATGCGCACGCGGCCATCCTGCCCGAGGCGCACCGGGAACGCCGAAGCCCCCGGACCGTGGTCCGGGGGCTTCGGGTTCGTGCGAGGTGGATCAGGCGCCGGTGAGCTTGTCGCGCAGCGCCTGCAGCGCCTCGTTGGTGTCGCTACCGAGGGCGCCTTCGGCTTCATCAGCAGCCTCCGTCGAATAGCCACCC
>JBGAJT010000420.1:0-1419 GCA_044224785.1 Candidatus Nanopelagicales bacterium
ACTGTGTGCCCGGACCGAAGGTCGCGCCGGCGGTGAAGGTGAATGGCTGCAGGAAGCCTTTCTCGCCTTTCGGTTTCAGGCCCGCCGACTTGAACGCCTTCACGATGTAATCGCGCGCTTTGATTTCCCCGGCGCTGCCGGCTTCACGTCCCTCGTAGGCGTCGCTGGCGAGAGTGCTGATATGTTCCCGCAGCTTCGTTTCCAGTTGCGCTTCGGTGAGCGGCGTCTTGGAAACGGTGGAACAGGAAAAGTTCGCCGCCAGGGCGAGGGCGGTGAAGAACAGGGTCAGGAAACGGATCGGTTTCATTGCAGCATAAAGATACGGAATCGACGCGCAAGCCTTGTCGCAGGGAGCGGCTTCCGGAAATAAAAAAGGGCACGCTCGGTGCCCTTTTGACTTTTTTCTGATGATGAATCAACTCGAAACGGCTTCGGTGCCCTCCGCCGGCGTTTCTTTCTTCTCCGGGCGCATGGCCGGGAAGAAGAGTACGTCCTGGATCGAATGACTGTTCGTCATGATCATGCTCAGGCGGTCGATGCCGATACCCAGACCTGCCGTAGGCGGCATGCCGAACTCGAGCGCGCGCAGGAAATCCTCGTCGAGCTGCATGGCTTCTTCGTCGCCACGCTTGCCGAGCTCGAGCTGGTCCTCGAAGCGCTTGCGCTGGTCGAGCGGATCGTTGAGCTCGGAGAAGGCGTTGCAGATCTCCTTGCCGTTGCAGATCGCCTCGAAACGCTCCACCAGCCCCGGCTTGGAGCGGTGCTGCTTCGCAAGCGGACTCATCTCCAGCGGATAGTCGGTGATGAAGGTCGGCTGGATCAGGTGCGCTTCCACTTTCTCTCCGAAGATCTCGTCAATCAGCTTACCGCGGCCCATCGTATCGTCCACATGAATGCCGATGCTCCGCGCCGTCTTGCGCAGTTCGGCTTCGTCCATCCCGGAGATGTCGATGCCGGTATAGTGCGCGATCGCGCCGTACATCGTATAACGCTTCCAGGGCCGTTGGAAGTTGATCACGTGTTCACCCACCTGCACCTCGGTCTTGCCGTGTAGGTCGAGTGCGATCTTCTCGACCATCTCTTCCACCAGGTTCATCATCCATTCGTAGTCCTGGTAAGCGACGTAGAGTTCCATCTGGGTGAACTCCGGGTTGTGGAACCGGCTCATGCCTTCGTTCCGGAAGTCCTTCGAGAACTCGTACACCCCGTCGTAGCCGCCCACGATGAGGCGCTTGAGGTACAACTCGTTCGCGATGCGCAGGTAGAGCGTCATGTCGAGCGTGTTGTGGTGCGTCTTGAACGGACGCGCCGCCGCGCCGCCGTAGAGCGGTTGCAGGATCGGCGTCTCCACCTCGAGGTAGCCGCGGGTGTTCAGGAACGAACGCATCGAGTTGACCAGTTGCGTACGCTTCACAAATG
>JBGAJT010000421.1:0-1307 GCA_044224785.1 Candidatus Nanopelagicales bacterium
ATGACCTCGTGCGCGACCATCTCGCCAACAATTCGTTCGTGGGACGATGATCCGATTATGGCGTCGGCGTGGCCACCCGTTCGCCGGTCCACCAGCGCGGCGGCGGGGTGGCGACGAGGGCGCGGTCCTCGGGGTCGCTGGCCTTCTCCAGGGCGTCGGTCGCGGCGTGGGCGGCGAACTCGGCGGCGTCGCGGTCGCCCGCGGCGAGGTGGGCGCGCGCCAGGCCCTCCTGCACGGAGGCCTCGAGCCAGTCGGGAAGGCCGTCGCCGGAGTGCAGCAGGGTGAAGGCGCGCTGGGCGTAGACCACGGCGGCCTCGCCGTGCCCGGCGGAGGCGTGCACGCGGCTGATCATCCAGGCACCGACCACGGCCTGCTCGAGACCGCCGATCTGCGCCCAGTGCCGGCTGCTGGCGTGGGCGGCGTCGACCATCTCTTGGGTCTGCGCCTCGGTCCGCTGGTCGCCGAGGTCGAGCAGGTCCCAGGTGCGGTTGTAGAGGTGGACGGCGACGCCGCGCTGCGTCGCAGGATCGAGGATCGGCTCGTCGCTCATACCCGCATCGTCGCGCACCCCCGCCCCCGACGTCCCCACCTCGGCGAACCCGCTGAAGGTGCCCTGAACTGCGCTCTAAGCAGCCAGAACGCCCCATGCGATCCACAGGCCGATGAGGCTGTGGATCGCATGGGGCGTCTGAGGTGCTTCTAGCGCACTTCAGGGCACCTTCAGGGGGATCTGGCGATCAGGCGCCGGTGTAGTGCTGGTCGGTGAGGGTGAGGATCTCGTCGATGATCGCGAGGCCCTCCTTGGCCTCGGCGTCGCTGACGTTGCACGGCGGCACGACGTGGAGGCGGTTGAAGTTGGTGAACGGCAGCATGCCGCGCTTCTTGGACTCGGCGACCAGCTCGGTCATCGCCGGCGAGGATCCGCCGTACGGCGCGAGCGGCTCGCGGGTCGCGCGGTCGGTGACGAGGTCGAGCGCCCAGAAGACGCCGAGGCCGCGGACCTCGCCGATCACCGGGTGGCGCTCGGCGAGCTCGCGCAGGCCGGGGCCGAGGACGTCGTCGCCGATGCGCTTCGCGTTCTCGACGATGCCCTCGTCACGCATAGCGGTGATGGTGGCAAGTGCCGACGCGCAGGCCAGCGGGTGACCGCTGTAGGTCAGGCCGCCGGGGAACACCCGCTCGTCGAAGGTCGCTGCGATCTCGTCGCTGATGATCACACCGCCGAGCGGCACGTAACCCGAGTTCGACCCCTTCGCGAAGATGATCAGATCGGGGTTGACGCCCCAATGGTCGATGGCCAGCCACTC
>JBGAJT010000422.1:0-1197 GCA_044224785.1 Candidatus Nanopelagicales bacterium
CATCGAGCAACATCTTCATGACCATCGGCACGCCCCCCACCCGGTCGAGGTCGGTCATGTGGAACCTGCCACCAGGCTTCATGTCGGCGAGGTGGGGAACCTGGGCGGCAATGCGGTTGAAGTCGTCCAGCTCGAGGTCCACCTCGGCCTCATTGGCGATCGCCAACAGGTGAAGGACCGCGTTGGTTGACCCGCCGAGTGCCGAGGTGAGGGCGATGGCGTTCTCGAAGGCCTTTTTGGTGAGAATCGTGCGGGCGGTGATGCCTGCCTTGAGCTGATTGACCACCGCTTCACCGGCCCGACGAGCATCGTCGTCGCGACGGTCGTCAATGGCGGGCGGTGATGCCGACCCGGGCATCGACATGCCGAGCGCCTCACCGATGGAGCTCATCGTGTTGGCGGTGAACATGCCGCCGCAGGCGCCCTCACCCGGGCAGGCGGTGCGCTCGATCTCGTCGAGTTCCTCGGAGGTGATCGTGCCCAGGGCGCAGGCCCCGACTCCCTCGAACACGCTGGTGATGTCGGTTGCCTCGCCGTTGTGATTGCCGGGCATGGTCGACCCGTTGTAGATCATGGCGCTGGCCACATCGAGCCGGGCGGCGGCCATCAACATGCCGGGGATCGACTTGTCGCAGCCGGCCAGGCCGACGACCCCGTCGAGGCGCTCGGCGAAGATGACCGTCTCGACCGAGTCGCAGATCACCTCGCGACTCACCAGCGAGGCACGCATGCCCTCGTGACCCATCGAGATGCCGTCCGAGACGGTGATCGTCCCGAACTCGAGCGGATAGCCCCCGGCCTGGCTGACGCCGGTCTTGGCGTGGCCGGCCAGCTTGGACAGCGTCATGTTGCAGGGGGTGATCTCGTTCCACGACGAGGCGATGCCGATCTGGGGCTTGTCCCAGTCCTCGTCGCCCATGCCGACCGCTCGCAGCATCGCCCGTGACGGTGCCTTTTGGAACCCGTCGGTGACGTCCCTGCTGTGGGGCTTCAGATCGACCGCTGTCTCACCCGTATCTGCCATGGAACGACGGTACCTCAGGAGCGTGGCCGTTCCGCCAGAACGGATGATTGGGATCGATCGGACCGGGGTGACGTGCGGCCGACGGCGGGGCACCTCGGCGATCGGCCTGGGCGACACCAGCGGCCTCGAGGTGTCGGTGAGCCATCGCGTGCTCGGTTGGGTGGGACGGGTAC
>JBGAJT010000423.1:0-1197 GCA_044224785.1 Candidatus Nanopelagicales bacterium
CGAAACCTCCGCCGAGGGTGTCGAGCCGCAGGCCGAGAAGGTCGACAAGGTCGCACGGTTCAACGCCGCCCTGGCCGAGGCCGACAATGAGCCGTCGACCGCCGCGATCAGCAAGGGCAAGAAGAAGGCCGCCGAGGCTGAGGCCGAGGCCGAGACCGCCGACGACGATGCGGGCCGCGCCGACACCGAGCGGGGTGGTGCCCGCCGGGCCCAGCGCCTGCGCCGTGCCCGTGGTGCCGAACAGGGTGGCGGCGGCGAGGACGGCGAGGACAGGGCCCGCAGCGGACTGCGGGCGCGGAGCGCTCACGTCAGCTCGACGTCGTCGCGAGGAGGGTGCCGTCGGACGCCACGAGGTGGACGGTGACGCCGCTACCGCCGAGGGCGCGGACCGCGAGGAGGTCGTCGTCGGCGACGACGTCGGAACGGCCGACCACCACCGCCGCCTCGAGGCCGCGCGCGCCGCTGGCTGCGGCCTGCGCGACGGCGAGCCGCAGCGCGGAGATCCCGAGGCCGTCCAGCGCGACGGTGGCTCCCGAGTAGGTGCGCCCGGTCTCGTCGCGCACGGCGGCGCCCTCCGGAGCACCGACCCGGCCACGCGCACCGCGGGCGAGCGTGACGAGCTTCGCGTCCTCCGCGGAGAGCTCAGTCGTCATCGTCGTCGTCCTCGTCGTCGGGCTTGGTCACGGGCTCGGCGAGCACGGTACCGATGCGGTTGCGCCGTCCCGCCGCCGACTCCGCGGTGAGGTCCCAGCCCTGGACCGTGATGCGCGCGCCCGGGATGGGGACGCGTCCGAGCCTCCGGGCGAGCAGGCCGCCGACGGTGTCGACGCCCTCCTCGTCGCCGTCGATCTCGACGCCGATCAGGTCGACGAAGTCCTCGACGTGCATGCGTGCGTGCACGCGGTAGGACCCGTGCGCGAGCTGCTCGACCTCGGGCACCTCGGTGTCGTACTCGTCGGCGATCTCGCCCACGATCTCCTCGAGGATGTCCTCGATGGTCACCAGCCCGGCCGTACCGCCGTACTCGTCGACGACGACGGCCATGTGCACCCGGGCCGACTGCATCTCCCGCAGGAGGGCGTCCGCCGGCTTGCTGTCGGGGACGAAGTAGGGGGCTCGCATGAGCGACTCGACCCGCTCGTTCTCCTCGGCGTCGCGATGCTCGAAGGAGCGGCGCACGATGTCCTTGAGGTAGAC
>JBGAJT010000424.1:0-1194 GCA_044224785.1 Candidatus Nanopelagicales bacterium
TGGGGTCCTGCTCCAGCTCCGGCCGCGGACCTCCGGAACCCAGATGCCCTACGTAGGGCAGTTGATGAGCGGCGGCGTCCAGGGGGGCAGCACCTGGGAAATCCGCGCGACGATCGACGGCGAGTACGACATCTGGGCCACCGGCGCGCCGAGCGGCCGGGCGGTGAAGCTCGAGGTGACGGTCCGCGGCGACAACGCACCGCGAGGGAAGTAGCGATGACCACCGGACGCCTGGAGACCTTCAGCGACGGCGTGCTCGCCATCATCATCACGATCATGGTGCTCGAGATGAAGGTGCCGCACGGTGCCGAGTTCGGCGCCCTGCGGCCGCTGATCCCCGTCCTTCTCAGCTACGTGCTGAGCTTCATCTACCTCGGCATCTACTGGAACAACCACCACCACATGATGCACGTGGTGCGCCGCGTGAGCGGCGGCATTCTCTGGGCCAACCTGCTGCTTCTCTTCTGGCTCTCGCTTGTACCGTTCGTGACCGGCTGGATGGGAGAAAACCACTTCGCGCCGGCGCCGATGGCGCTCTACGGCGTGGTGCTGCTCATGGCGGCGGTATCGTACACGCTGCTGGTCCGGGCCACGCTGAAGGTGGAAGGCCCCGATTCCCTCCTGGCCCGGGCCATCGGGATGGACCGCAAGGGGAAGATCTCGATGCTCCTCTATGTGGTCGGCATCGCGGTGTCCTTCTTCTCTTCTTGGCTCTCCGGCGCCATGTATGTCACGGTGGCGCTCATCTGGCTCGTTCCCGACCAGAGGATCGAACGGGTGCTCGCTGGAGGGCAGACATGAAGCGACTCGCGATGGCCACCCTCCTGCTTGCCGGCGCGGCCGCCCCGCCGCTCCCGGCACAGGCCACTCGTGCCGCCGACAGCGCCGCCATCGCGGCCGCGAGCCGTTCCTTCTCCGCGGCCTACATGCGCAACGACACCATGGCGCTCGGCGAGGTCTATGTCGATTCGGCCGTGGCCTATCCGCCCGGGCGCGAGATCGTCGGCCGCGCCGCGATTCGACACTCCTTCGCCTGGCCCGAGGGGTATCGGCAGATCGCCCACGCGATGACGTCGGAGCGGCTGACCATCGACGGCGACATGGCCATCGACGTCGGCACCTGGACCAGTACCGGCCAGCGCGAGGGCCAGGAGCCCCGCACCGCGTCCGAGCGCTACCTGGTGGTCTGGATCC
>JBGAJT010000425.1:0-1191 GCA_044224785.1 Candidatus Nanopelagicales bacterium
GGGTTCGTCGGGCACAGCCATCAGCCGGTCCCGCTGTCGATGAGCGAGGTGGAGAGCATGCTCGCTCCGGCCGTGGTCGCCGCCGCGGCCGTGCCTGCGGCTGGCCAGGGCAGTGCCAAGGGCTCGGCGACCACGGCCGCCAAGCCGGTCGAGGTGGCCGACTTCGACATCTCCGACTCGGTGATGGTGGTCGACGGTCCGTTCGCGACCTTGCACGCCACGATCACCGAGATCAACCCGGAGTCGCAGCGGGTCAAGGCCCTCGTCGAGATCTTCGGCCGGGAGACCCCGGTCGAGCTGAGCTTCAGCCAGATCCAGAAGGTCTGAGCGGAGCGCAACACCCAGTGGCAGGACGTCGACAGACGTTCGTCATGACCACGAGAAGAAAGTAGAGAGCAATGCCTCCCAAGAAGAAGATCGCTGCCCTGGTCAAGGTGCAGCTCCAGGCAGGTGCCGCGTCGCCGGCCCCGCCCGTCGGTACGGCCCTCGGCCCGCACGGCGTCAACATCATGGAGTTCTGCAAGCAGTTCAACGCGCGGACCCAGAGCCAGAGCGGAATGGTGATCCCCGTCGTCGTGACGATCTACGGCGACCGGACGTTCACGTTCATCACCAAGACCCCGCCGGCCCCGAACCTCCTCCTCAAGGAGGCGGGCATCGAGAAGGGGAGCGCGCAGCCCAACCGGACCAAGGTCGGCAAGGTCACCTCGGCGCAGGTCAAGAAGATCGCCGAGATCAAGATGGCCGACCTCAACGCCGCATCCCTTGACAGCGCCATGCGGATGATCGCCGGCACTGCCCGGTCGATGGGGCTGGAGGTCATCGACTGATGGCCACTCACGGCAAGCGGTACCTCGCCGCGGCGGCCACGGTCGACCGCAGCAGGACCTACAGCAGCGCCGAGGCGTGCGCCGCCGTCAAGGCGGCCGCCAAGGCCAAGTTCAACGAGACGGTGGACGTGGCGGTCCGGCTCGGCGTGGATCCGCGGCACGCGGACCAGGTCGTCCGGGGCACCGTCGTCCTGCCGCACGGCACCGGCAAGTCGGTGCGGGTGCTGGTCGTCACCCAGGGCGAGAAGGCCAAGGAGGCCGAGGCCGCCGGGGCCGACTTCGTCGGGCTCGAGTTCCTCCAGAAGCTGAAGGACGGGTGGCTCGAGTGCGACGTGATCGTCGCCACGCCGGACGTGATGGG
>JBGAJT010000426.1:0-1172 GCA_044224785.1 Candidatus Nanopelagicales bacterium
GGGGCCACCTGGGAGCCCGCCCACACCCGGAAGTCCTTGCCGCTTCCCCACGAGCCGGCTTCCGGTTCGATCCGGCCCGCCACCGCGGGACGCGCCCCGGCCAGAGTCGTCACCTCGATACCCGCCTCGGGCAGCAGGGTCAGCACCTGCTCCAGCCAGGCTGGCCCCTCGTGCCACCAGTGCCCGAAGAGTTCGGTGTCGTAGGCGGCCACCACCAGGGGATCCCGCCGATGCGCGGACAACTCCACGAGGCGCTCGCGAACCACCGAGACGAAGTCCTCGGCATCGCGGACGACGGCGGCGGCAGCCAGAGCCTCGTCATACGGCGCCTTGTCCGTGCCGTGGACATGACCGGAGGTGACCCGGCGGGTGCGGAACCCGTCGGCGTCCACGACATGGAAGTCGCGGTACTCGTGATGACCCGGGTAGCCCTTGCGAGGCGACCACACCCGGTAGGTCACGTCGAGGTCGCGTCCGAATGCGATGACGTCGGAATCGCCGACCGTCCACGCGCTGTGGGTGGGTCGTCCCACGTGCAGCATCGTGGGGCCGTCCATCAGGAAATGGCCGACGCCTGCTCTTCGGTAGAGATCCTCGAGTCCCGGGCGGTACCCGCACTCGGGTGCCCAGATGCCTTGGGTCGGCGACCCGAACCGGACTGTGTGCTCGTCGAGGCCGGTCCGCAGGGCGAAGGCCGCCGCGCGCTCGTCCAGCAGCGGCTGGAACGGGTGTGAGGCGGGTCCGGACAGCAACTCCACGACCCCGGCGTCCGCGAGGTCGCGCAACGCCGGCGAGAACCCGGCGCGGTAGCGGCCCTCCAGAGCGGCCAGCGTGTGCCGCGCCTCCCGTCTCGCACCTGCTGGATCGTGCAGCGCCAACTCCTGGGTTCGCCACAGCCAATCCGCCACCCACCCGCGGGCGTCCGCCAGGCATTGCGGGTCGTCGAGCTGCGCGGCGAGCACCGGAGTGATGCCGACGGTGACCAGGTTCCTCCCTCCGCGCTCGGCGAGTCGGCGCAGGACGTCGAAGACCGGCACGTAACTGCTGGCGATGGCCTGGTTGAGCCACTCCTCGCCGACCGGCCACCGGCCGTGCCCCTTGAACCAGGGCAGGTGGCTGTGCAGCACCAGCGCGAATCGTCCGATCACGACGCGACCACCACGAGATCGAGG
>JBGAJT010000427.1:0-1160 GCA_044224785.1 Candidatus Nanopelagicales bacterium
CGAGCTGGATGTTGATGTAGCCGGCCAGAAAGCTATCGCTGGACTGATACTCGACGTTGTCGCTGGTGGGCGTCGGCTCGGCGCTCATGGCCATGCCCATAGCCGCGGCCGCGGCGCGGTCGGCCAAAACCACGCCGCCGCCCAGCCACCAGTCGCGCAGCGCTGCGTCCGTCCCAGCGGCGCGCATGGCGGCGACGAGGTCGGCCATCGACTTGATGGGGGAGTTCGTGCTGACCACGATGGCGAGCGGCACGGCGGTGATGAGCCGCACCGGCGAGAAGTCCTTCACCGGGTCGTAGGGCAGGCCCGACATGATGGACGGCGCGATGGACATGTTGCTCGTCTGGCACACCACGAGCGTGTAGCCGTCGGGCTGCGCGCGCGCGTACGCCGCCACGCCGAGGTCCCCGCCGCCGCCGCCGATGTTCACCGCGAAGGGCGTCTTGGTTCCCGTCGCGCCCGTCGCGATGCCCTTGAACACCCCGCTGGGCAGCCGCACGACGACGAGGTTGGTCGCGGTGCCGGGCTGCTCGGTCGCGGACACGACGGTCGCGGACACGACCGGAGCGCTCGAGGCCCAGGCGAACATGGCGCCGACGACCAGGAGCAGCCCGACGATCACCCAGCGGGTGACGGCCCACAGCCCGCGCTTGGAGTCGTAGTACTCGCGCGTCTCGCCCTTGTAGCCGAGCGTCCCTGCACCGAGCTGGTGCTCGGGGAACCTGGTCTTCATGGTGTGCCCCCTGACCGGACCTGGAGGGGTCCCGCTCCTCGACGGTACGCCCGCCCACCGTTCGTGTCCGCACGAATCGCGGACGTCCGTCACCGGTAGGACGCGGTGGATCAGCCCCGGCGCTGCGCCCGGGCCGAGGCGTAGAGGCAGACGGCGGCGGCGGTGGCGAGGTTGAGGCTCTCGGCCCGGCCGTGGATCGGCACGCGGACGACCTGGTCGGCCAGCGCGCGGGTCTCCTCGGGAAGGCCCCAGGCCTCGTTGCCGAACAGCCAGGCCGTGGGGGCGGCGAGCTCGCCGGCGTCCTCGAGGTCGTCGAGGTCGCGGTCGCCCGCGCCGTCGGCCGCGAGGACCGTGAGGCCGGCGGCGTGCATGCGGTCGACGAGGTCGCGCACGGTGGGGCCGGTGACCACCGGCAGGTGGAACAGGG
>JBGAJT010000428.1:0-474 GCA_044224785.1 Candidatus Nanopelagicales bacterium
GGTCTGGACAATATCGGCGTGTTCGACCGCAGCGCAAAACTGCCGATCGAAGGCTCGCTCGACCAGTCCGACGGAACAAGCTGGATGGCGATGTACTGCCTCAACATGATGGCCATCGCGCTCGAACTGGCGCGTCACGACGGGACTTACGAGGATGTGGCGAGCAAGTTTCTCGAACACTTCTTCTACATCGCCCACGCGATGAACGATCGGCCAGCCGCCCGCGGTGACGACGGCATCGACCTGTGGGACGAGCAGGACGGCTTCTACTACGATGTGCTGCGATTTATCAACGGCGACCACCAGTTTTTGCGCGTGCGTTCGATGGTCGGCCTGATTCCGCTGCTGGCCGTGGAAACGATCGAAGCCGATCTGCTCGACGCGCTGCCGCAGTTCCGCGCACGTCTGGACTGGTTCCTCGCACACCGGCCCGATCTCTGCGCCAACGTCGCGCCGGTGATGCAACCCGGCAGA
>JBGAJT010000428.1:484-1129 GCA_044224785.1 Candidatus Nanopelagicales bacterium
GATTGTTCGCCGTGGTCAACGCCGGCCGGCTGCGCGCGATCGTCGCACGCATGCTGGACGAGCGCGAATTCCTTTCGCCATTCGGCATACGTTCGCTATCGCGACATCATCTCGACCAGCCGTACCGGATATCGCTCAACGGGCAGACCCACGAAGTGAGCTACCAGCCTGCCGAATCGAATAGTGCGCTGTTCGGCGGCAATTCCAACTGGCGCGGGCCGGTGTGGTTTCCGCTGAATTACCTGCTGATCGAATCCTTGCAGAAGTTCGACCACTACTACGGGGCCGAATTGGCGGTCGAATTTCCCTCCGGCTCCGGCCGACCGATGAGTCTGGCGGGCGTCGCCACCCAACTGTCGCAGCGGTTGATCCGACTGTTTCTGCGCGGAGAAGGCGGACGGCGGCCGGTATTCGGGGGCGTCACGAAATTCAGCGACGACCCGCATTTTCGCGATCTCATTCCGTTCCACGAATACTTCCACGGCGACCACGGTGCGGGTCTCGGCGCGAGCCACCAGACCGGGTGGACGGCGCTGGTGGCAAAACTGATTCAGCAAAGCGGGCAATAGCCGCTTCGCGCCGCCGGTACCGGCCAGTTTCCCGCGCTGTCATGGATACAACATGGCCATAGCATCGGCCGGCGAG
>JBGAJT010000429.1:0-1098 GCA_044224785.1 Candidatus Nanopelagicales bacterium
GGCGTCGCACCGCGCGACGTCCAGCAGGTCCTCCTCGCCGGCTCGGTCGGCTCCTATCTCTCGGCCGCCTCAGCCGTGCGGATCGGGCTGGTCCCCAAGCTGCCAGTGCTGCGGATCGTCTCGGCCGGCAATGTCGCCGGCGAGGGCGCGAAGATGGCCTTGCTCAGCTCGCGCGAGCGGGCCGGCGCGACCGCCCTGCTCGAGGAGGTGCGCTATGTCGAGCTGTCCGACCGGCCCGACTTCAACGACCGGTTCATCGACCACCTCTCCTTCCCCGGGTAGCCGCCGGGTCGGCCTCGTCGCCTGCGGCGCGATCGCGGCACACTGCTCGGCCGTGGCCGCCGAGTCGGGCTGGACCCTCGACGTCCACCCGCTGCCGCCGCTGCTGCACAACCATCCCGACCGGATCGCCGCGGCCGTCGAGGACCTCGTCACGCGGCTGCGGCCGGCATACGACGTCGTCGTCGTGGGGTACGCGGACTGCGGGACCTACGGCGCCCTCGACGAGGTCTGCCAGCGGCTGTCCGTCGCGCGCCTGCCCGGGCTGCACTGCTACGACCTGTATGCCGGTGCGGATGTCGTCCGCGACCTCATGGCGGCCGAGCCGGGCACCTACCTGTTCACCGACTTCCTCGTGAAGTCGTTCGACCGAACGGTTATTCGTGAGCTGGGCCTCGACCGGTATCCCGAGCTGCGCGAAGCGTATTTCGGGAACTATCGATCTGTCGTATGGCTGACCCAAAATGAGGATCCCGAGCTGCGCGCAGCCGCCGACGCCGCCGCCGAGGCCCTGGGGCTGCCGCTGACGGTGCGGCATACCGGGCTGGCCGGGCTCACCGCGGCGCTGCGCGACCTGGTCCATGCCTGACCGACCGAGCGACGCGCCGGCGCTCGGGCGTCAGTGTGCCAGCGCCGCCGCCATCGCCCGGATGTGCTCGGGCGAGGAGCCGCAGCAGGCCCCGATCACGTCGACCCCGAGAGCGCGCAGCTCCCGAGCGTGCTCGGCCATGTGGTCGGGGTCGACCTCGTAGCGGAACTCCCCCTCGTGCAGCTGCGGGAGCCCGGCGTTGGACTGGGCGACGATGAGGGTGGCGCCCT
>JBGAJT010000042.1:0-245 GCA_044224785.1 Candidatus Nanopelagicales bacterium
ACTTGCCCGAGCCCGACGGGCCCAGCAGCGCGACCCTCTCCCCCGGCGCGACGGAGAGGTCGACGCCGCGCACGGCGACGACGTCGCTCTCGCCCGTGCGGTAGATGTGCACGAGCTCCTCGCAGCGCACGCCGAGCCCGACCGCGGTCGACGTCGTGGTCGTGGTCATTCCTGCACCTGCCTCAGCAGCTCGGGCTCCGCGCTGCGCACGGTACGCCGGGCACCGACGTCGGCCACGACCACGA
>JBGAJT010000042.1:255-16288 GCA_044224785.1 Candidatus Nanopelagicales bacterium
GCCGCCCGCCAACATCTTGTCGGCGGCGCCGAGAGCGTACACCCCGCAGAGTGCGAGCACCACGACGGCGAGCGCCACGACCGGCAGCCACGCCGGCCCGAGCCACAGCGGCAGGCCCGTGGCGTTGGCGCCGAGCAGCGACGGCAGCGCGAACCCGGCCGCGACGAGGCCCGCAGCGACGCCGAGCAGCGTGCCGGTCGTCGCGAGCACGACCTGCTCCCGTCGTGCCGACCGCACGAGCACGCGACGGTCGGCGCCGAGCGCACGCAGCGCGGCGAGCTCGTAGGCGCGGCGCCGGATGACGACGTAGACGTTGGCGAGCAGCGTGCCCGCGCCGAGCACCAGCGCGACCACGGCCGCGAGCAGGAACAGCCGGAGCGCGAGCGCGGTGCCGCTGCGCGAGAGCTCGGCCTCGGTCCCGGCCAGCGACTCCGTCGACACGACGTCGAGCTTCTGCATCGCGGCGCGCACCTCCGGCGTCGCCGACGACGAGAGCCACACCTGGTAGTCCAGCGGGTCGAAGCCGGTGCCCGTGGCGTCGAGGGCGTACTGCAGGTCGACGAGGCTGCCCTGCGAGAGCAGCCGCGGCAGGACGCCGCGACCCAGGGACTCCGCGGGGACGAAGCGCCCGTCGAGACCGGTGACGGCGGCGAACGGACCCGACTCGCCCTGGTCGGGCTGGTCCTGCCCCTGCAGCATCGGCAGCGCCTTCGGGTGGTCGGCCACCTCGACAGCGGCGTCCTGGACCGGGTGCCCGTCGATGTGGATCGAGAGCGTGCCGACGCCGGCAGCGGTGACCTGAGCGTTGCCGTCGATCGGGAACGAGATGCCGCCCGACCCCGCACGCCAGCCCGTCTCGCCGCCCGCGCCGAGGTCGAGAGGACCGCGGTCGTCGCGCACGTCGGTGAGGTCGAGGTCGCCGGACACGACCGCCGGCGGGAGGCCGATCCCGTGGACGAACGAGAACGACGTGAGCGTGCAGGGCAGGTCGCGGCACGGCGGGAGGTCGACGGCGTAGTCGACCGTCCCCTTCGTCAGCGGCCCGAGCTTCGCCTCGTACGACAGCCCGCTCGCGGCGCGGACCGCGACGACGAACGTGAGCGGGCCCTCCTTCGAGCCGGTCGCGAACGCACCGGTGAGGTGCAGGGACCCGCGCACCGGGATCGGGTTCGACGGCTGCTTCGGGTGCAGCGTCTCGCCGATGGTGCTGCGGCTCGACGCCGCCCACGCCGGGTCCCAGGCCGCGACGGCACCGAGGCGCGTCGCGTCGACCGCGAGCAGGCCGCCCGCGCCGTTGTCGCTGGCGACCGCCGCGAGCGCCTGTGTCCCTTGCGGATCCGCCGCCTCGACCGCTGCGCGCAGCGCACCGGGCGAGGCCACGCGCACGTGCAGCACCTCGGCCGCGCCGACCTCGGCGCGCGCGACGTCGCCCCGATTCGCCGCAGCGACGGTCCACCCGTCGACCGCGAACACGGCGAGCGCCACCGCGAGGGTGAGGAGGACGACGATGCGCAGCCCGCCCGGGCGGCGCGCGACGTTGCGCGAGGCGAGGAACGACGCGACGGCGGTCGACGACCGCGTGCGCGCGACCTCGATGCGGGCGAGAGCGGGCAGCAGCCGCACCGCGAGCAGGCCCACGGCCAGCGCGATCAGCCCCGGCGCCAGCAGCGCCAGCGCGTCGGACCCGCCGGCCTTGAGCTCGTAGATTCCGGCCGCGGCGAGCGCGACGGCTGCGGCGTCGATGGCCGACGACCGCACCAGGCGGGCCCGCCGCCCACCGGTGCGCCGCAGCTGCTCGAGCACGGGTGCGCTGAGGATCCCGCGCGCGGCGAGGGCCGCCGCGGCGACGGCGCCGAAGAAGCAGACGACGAGGGCGAGCAGCACCGTCGGCGTCACCGACACCGACGTACCGGGCACGAGGTAGCCGCGGGCGAGCATCGTGTCGGCCAGCCACGCGAGGAGCAGGCCGAGCGGCAGCGCCACCACGACCAGGATCACCGGCTCGGCGAGCCCGAACCCCAGCGTGGCGCGACGACTCATCCCGCGCAGCTTCGCCAGCGCGATCTCGCCGGCGCGCTCGTCGCTCGTCGCGGCGACCACGAGGAACAGCACGAACCACGCGAGCAGGACCAGCTGAGCGGTGACGGCGAAGGCGGCGGCCGCGACGGCGTCGAGCTCGGGCTGCAGGGTGTCGAGGTGGTCGGGCAGCCCCGACAGCGACAGCGTGCGCGGGCCCGGTGCGGTCACGTCGTCGAGCGCGACGGCCGCGCCGACGGCGTCGCGCAGGGCCGGCAGGTCGGCGAGGTGGACGCTCGCGGCCTCGAGCAGCCGCACGCTGACCGCGGCGACGTCGGCCGTGGAGTCGAGCATCGTCTGCTCGTCGACGACGAACTCGTCGAGCCGTCCGGGCGGGCCCTCGGTACGGGCCGGCGCGTACTGCGCCGGGTCGTCGAGCCCCCACACCGCCGGGTCGGCCGACGACACGTCGTAGATGCCGACGACCGTGACGGTGTCGTCCTTCGGCTCCGAGGAGATCCCGAGCCGCACGGTCGAACCGATCGGCAGCTCGGAGTCCTTCGCGGTGCGCTCGGACACCATCAGCTCGTGCGGGCCGTCGGGGCACGACCCGCGGACCACGGTGATCCCCTCGCACTGCCCGCGCAGCCAGGCGACCTGGGCGTCGCCGAGACGACGGCCGTCGGACGACGGCGTGCCGTCGTGCAGCACCAGCGACATGGTCCCCGGGCGGAACCAGGGGTCGAGGGCGGGGTTCGCGGCGCGGGCCGCGACGGCGTCGCGCAGCTGCTCGGGCGAGAACTGCGTCTGGCCGGCGATGTTGCCGCGCGTCATGACCGACGTGGCCACCGCCGGAGCGCTCGCGAGGCTGTCGCGCACGAGGGAGTCCTCGGCGCTCGCGGCGTAGAGCGGACCGAGCGCCGCACCCATCATGGCGACGAGGGCGACGAGCAGGATCGCGACCGACGGACCGCTGCGCCAGCGCAGGCCGCGCAGGGCAAGCCGCAACGACTCCACCCTGCGTACTCCCTCCGACCGCGTCGCCCCACCCTGCCACGAGGTGGCGGCAGGGGGAACCGACGGGTCGTGCTAGCGGCGCGTGAGCAGCACGGCCCAGGTCTCGGGGCCGGTGGCGTCGTACGTCCAGCCGAACTCGTCGGGGTACGTCGCGCTCACCAGGTCGAGGACCGGTACCGGGTCGTGCGGCGCGAGCAGCAGCAGCGACGACTGCGGCTGCACGGCACCGATGGCCGCCAGGACGCTGGCGCGGCGCACCGAGTGCGGGATGACGCGGACGTCGAGGACGTCGGTCGTCGCGGCGTGTCCGCCGCAGCCGCACCCGCCACCGCACCCGGAGGTGGCCGCCTGCTCCTGACGCTGGGGGTTGGTCGAGAGCTCGACGTCCATCTGGGGTCCTCCGGGTGCAGTGGGTTCGGGTTGTGGTCGGTGATGGGGGTCAGGACGGCTTCGGGGCGCCCGGGCGGGCGTAGCGCACCCAGGTCAGGACGATGCACGCGAGCGCGAACACGACGCCGAGGGTGAAGAACGCGGTGATGTTGGCGACCGCGAGGCCGACGCCGAAGAAGAACGGGCCGTAGGCCGCGATGGCCGACGTCCAGCCGATGACGCCACCGGCCTGGCGGCGCTCGAAGATCATCGGCATCTGCTTGAACGTCGAGGCGTTGCCGATGCCGGTGAAGAAGAAGATCGCGATCATGCCGCCGAGGAACCCGATGAAGTCGGAGTGCAGGGCGTCGGCGCCCGCGGCGGGGTCGGGGTGCACGTGCAGCATCGTGAACAGCAGCGAGAGCAGGATCCCGATGCCCGACACGAGCGTCCACCGGGCGCCGCCGAAACGGTCGGTCAGCGGCGCGAACGCGACGCGTGCGCCGGCGCCGACCAGCGGGCCGAGGAAGGCGAAGGACGCGGCCAGCGGTACGGCGTACCCGGGCACCAGCACCGTCGTCGAACCGTTGGCCGCGGTCTCCACGATCGCGGTGTTGCCGGCGCCGTACAGGTTCTTGATGAGCAGGCCGAACTGGGCCGACAGACCGGCGAACGTGCCGAAGGTCATGACGTAGAGCGCCGTCATGAACCAGGTGTCGATGTTGCCGAAGATGTCCATCTGCTGCCGGAAGTTCGCGCGCACCGGGACGCTCTTGAGCATCGTCCAGGCGAGGATCGCGAAGACGATCACGAACGGCACGTAGATGAACGCGGCGTTCTGCTCCCACACCGGGTGGTTGGTGTTCTTCGAGGGGTCGTGGAAGTTCTGCGACGCACCGAGGATCCCGAGCAGCGAGAAGCCGATGATCCACGGGGTCACGAACTGGACGATCGAGACGCCGAAGTTGCCGAGACCGGCCTGCAGGCCGAGGGCCGTGCCCTGCTTCGAGCGCGGGAAGAAGTACGACGTGCTCGGCATGAAGCCGGAGAACGCGCCGCCGCCGATGCCCGAGAGCGCCGCCAGGATCATGAAGGTGGTGAAGCTCGTCGACGGGTTCTGCACCGCGATGCCCCACCCGACCAGCGGGATGACGAGCAGGATCGTCGTCAGCGAGACCAGCTTGCGGGTGCCCATGATCGGGGGCAGCCACATCCACACCAGGCGCAGCGTGCCGCCGGCGAGGCCGGGCATCGCCGCCAGCCAGTAGAGCTGGTTCTTGTCGAGCTTGAACCCGAGGTTGGTCAGGCTCGGGGCGATCGCGCTGGCGAGGAACCAGGTGCAGAACGCCAGGGTCAGCGCCCCGGTCGTGATCCACATCGTCTTCCAGGCCAGGTTCTTGTCCCAGGACGAGTCCTCGGGGTCCCAGTCGGTGAGCCACTCGCCGCCGGAGCGGGCTGCGGTGTTGGTGGTGGTCATCTCGTACCTCTCCAGAAAGGCGGTGACTGCTAGCGGCTGACGGCGACGGGCTCGTCGACGTGGGGGAGCTCGAAGGCGTCCGAGAGCTCGGGCGAGCTGCGGTGGAGCATCGACACGATCGTCAGGTGCATCCAGGCGAGGCAGGCGAGCGTGAGCAGGAACAGCACGCCGAACACGGCGCTGGGGATGCCCGTCAGCTCGACGGCGTAACCGAAGACGGGCAGCAGGAAGAAGCCGCCGAGCGCGCCGAGCATCCCGACGACACCGCCGACCGCGCCGACCTCGTGCGGGAAGTACTCGGGGATGTGCTTGTAGACCGCCGCCTTGCCGATGCCCATCGCGCAGCCGAGCAGGACGACGAAGAACGTGAACCACCCGATGCCGAGGTGCCACGGCAGGATCTCGGCAGTGCCGTCGCTGGCCTTGCTCGCCGCGACGTCGATCGTGATGAAGCCGCTGGGCATCATGAGCACGCCGCTCGCGAGCAGCATGAGGCCGAAGGTCCAGTACATGATCCGGCGGGCGCCGACCTTGTCCGAGAGCCAGCCGCCGACCGGGCGCAGCAGCGACGCCGGGAAGATGAACATCGCCGTGAGCAGGCCTGCCTGCCACAGCTCCACGTCGTAGTTCTTCTCGTAGTAGAACGGCAGCGCCGACGACAGCGCTACGTAGGCGCCGAACACCGCGACGTAGTAGAGCGAGAAGCGCCAGACCCGGACCCGGCCGAGCACCTTGAGGTGCTCGCGCATCGGGGTGGTCGCGCCGGGGCGGCGGTCGTGCTTGGGCGCCACGAACCACAGCACCACGGCCATCACGACGAGCGCGACGGCGTAGATCACCGGCATGACGCGCCAGCCGCCGGAGATGAAGCCGAAGTACGTCGCACCCGCGGTCGCGGCGATGATCGCCGGGCCGATGAGCTTGGTGACCGAGGCGCCGACGTTGCCCGCTCCGAAGACGCCGAGCGCGAAGCCCTGCTGGGAGCGGGGGAACCACGCGCTGTTCCAAGCGATGCCCGAGGAGAACGAGTTGCCGGCGAAGCCGATGAGGAAGGCCAGCACGAACAGCGCGCCGGCGTTGTGCACCCCGGCGAGCAGGAAGGTCGGGACCGCGGCCAGCAGGAGCATCGCCGTCATGACGATGCGGCCGCCCCAGCGGTCGGCCAGCACGCCGGTGCCCATCCGCCAGATCGCGCCGTTGAGGACGGGCAGGGCGGTCAGCCAGTAGAAGGCGGTGTCGGAGAGCCCGAACTCCTTCTTGATCGGCAGGCCCAGGATCCCGAACTGCAGCCAGACGGCGAACATGAGCGTGAACGCCAGGGTCGAGGTGACCAGGACCCGGTAGCGCCCGACGGCCGGCGTCCCCTCGACCGGCGTCCCGGGCTCCACGCCCACGGCCGGCTCGGTGCTGATCGCCATGACCCCTCCCACGTTGTTATTTACCAACGCAGCGCAACCTACGCCCTCCCACGGCAAGGAAGTCCAGCCCACGCCCGCGATTGTTCACGTGACCTCAGCCACAAATGCGGTGGTAGACACGCACAGATGAGCAGGGTGTACGGTCGGCAGCACGGGTTGATCACAGACCGGTGATAAATAACGGGAGGCCTGGTGAGCAGGACCGAGAAGGCGCTCGCGGCGGAGTCGGACACCTCGCGCCGACGGGTCCACGACCTGCTGCGCGCCTCCGACACCCCGCTCACGGTCGCCGCGATCGTCGAGGCGACCGGGCTGCACGCGAACACCGTCCGCGCGCACCTCGCGCTGCTCGTGGACATGGGCCGCGTCGAGTCGGTGCCCGAGCACCGGGCCGGCCCCGGCCGCCCGCGCCTGCTCTACCGCGCCGTCGCCACGACCGCCCAGGACCCCTACCGCGCGCTGGCCGCCGAGCTCGCCGCCGGCGTCGAGGGCGGGCAGCCCGGCGACACGCCGGGGCTGGCCGCAGGCCGTCGACTGGCCCGCGCGCAGCGGGAGAAGGTGTCGGCGTCCGGCGACGTGACGCCGGACCAGGCCGTCGCCATGGCTGCCGACGGGCTCGACGTGCTCGGCTTCGAGACCACGACCGACCCGCTCGGCGACCGGCTCTACCTCTCGGTCTGCCCCTTCCTGGAGATGGCCAAGGAGGACCGCTCGATCTGCCGGCTGCACCACGAGATGCTGCGCGGCTTCTTCGGCGAGCTGGACGCCGGAGTGTCCGTGCGCCGCCTCGACATCTTCGTCAAGGGCGACCTCTGCGTCGCGCACCTGGACCGACCCGATCTCCGCCCGGCACCGGCACCGGCACCTGCCGGCGACCGCGGCACCACCCACGACCTGGAGCGCTGACGTGACCGACACCCCGCGCCTCGACGACCCGTTCGTCGACGCCCTCATCTCGACCCGGTCGCTGCTGACGCGCTCCGACGTCTCCCCCGACCACCGCGCCGTGCACTACAGCGGCGGGCGCGAGGGCGACGTGTTCTACCGCGACCGCTGGTCGCACGACCGCATCGTGCGGTCGACCCACGGCGTGAACTGCACGGGCTCGTGCTCGTGGAAGGTGTACGTCAAGGACGGCATCATCACCTGGGAGACGCAGCAGACCGACTACCCGTCCGTCGGTGCCGACTCCCCCGAGTACGAGCCCCGCGGCTGCCCCCGCGGTGCGGCGTTCAGCTGGTACACCTACTCGCCCACCCGCGTGCGCTACCCGTACGTCCGCGGCGTCCTGCTCGACATGTACCGCGCGGCGAAGGCCGAGCACGGCGGCGACCCGGTCGCGGCGTGGGCGTCGATCGTCGACGACCCCGAGAAGCGCAAGGCCTACATGTCGGTGCGCGGCAAGGGCGGACTGGTCCGCGCCTCGTGGGAGGAGTCCCTCGAGATCGTCGCGGCGGCGCAGGTCCACACCATCGGCCGCTGGGGTCCCGACCGCGTCGCGGGCTTCTCGCCGATCCCGGCGATGTCGATGGCGTCGCACGCGGCCGGCGCACGCTACACCTCGCTCATCGGCGGCACGATGCTGTCGTTCTACGACTGGTACTGCGACCTGCCGATCGCCTCGCCGCAGATCTGGGGCGACCAGACCGACGTCCCCGAGTCGGCGGACTGGTGGAACGCGAGCTACCTCATCATGTGGGGCTCCAACATCCCGACGACGCGCACGCCCGACGCCCACTTCATGACCGAGGCGCGCTACAAGGGCCAGAAGGTCGTCACCGTCAGCCCCGACTACGCCGACAACACCAAGTTCGCCGACGAGTGGATGCCGGCCCACCCGGGCACCGACGGCGCGCTCGCGATGGCGATGGGTCATGTGGTCCTGCGCGAGTTCTACGTCGACCGCCAGGTGCCGATGTTCATCGACTACGCCAAGCGCTTCACCGACCTGCCCTTCCTCGTGTCGCTGCGCCAGCACGGCGACTCGTGGGTGCCGGACCGCTTCGTCAACGCCGCCGACCTCGGGCAGGACGTCGAGGCGGCCGAGTGGAAGCCAGCCCTCCTCGACGAGCGCACCGGCGAGCCTACGGTCCCCAACGGCTCGATCGGCTTCCGCCACAACGAGTCAGGCATGGGCAGGTGGAACCTCGACCTCGACGGCATCGAGCCGCAGCTCTCGCTCATCGAGTCGGTCACGGTCGACCTGCCGCGCTTCGACGTCGGCGACCAGGGCACCGAGCGCGGCGACGCGATCCGTCGCGGAGTCCCGGTGCGCCGCCTCGGCGACCGCATCGTCACCACGGTCTACGACCTGCTGCTCGCTCAGTACGGCGTCGGCCGTGACGGGCTCCCCGGCACGTGGGGCACCGGCTACGACGACGCATCGGCGCCCTACACGCCCGCGTGGCAGGAGGAGATCACGTCGGTCCCGGCCGCGACCGTGGAGCGCATCGCGCGGGAGTTCGCGCAGAACGCCGAGGACTCCGGCGGCCGCTCGATGATCACGCTCGGCGCGGGCACCAACCACTGGTACCACTCCGACACGATCTACCGGGCGATCATCAGCCTGGTCCTGCTCACCGGCTGCCAGGGCAAGAACGGCGGCGGCTGGGCGCACTACGTCGGCCAGGAGAAGGCCCGCCCGTTCACCGGCTGGGCGCAGCTCGCGTTCGGCGCCGACTGGTCGCGGCCGCCGCGCCAGATGGCCGGCACCAGCTACTGGTACCTCCACACCGACCAGTGGCGCTACGACGCGTTCGGGGCCGACGAGGTCGCGTCACCGCTCGGCACCGGCCGGTTCCAGGGCCAGGCGATGGCCGACACGCTCGCGCAGGCCGTGCGCATGGGCTGGACGCCGTCGTACCCGACCTTCGACCGCAACCCGCTGAGCATCGCGCCCGACGCCGCGGCCGAGGGCATCACCCCCGCCGAGTACGTCGTGCGCGAGCTCAAGGAGGACCGGATGCGGTTCTCCGTCGAGGACCCCGACGCCCCCGAGAACTTCCCCCGGGTGCTCACGGTCTGGCGCGCGAACCTGCTCGGCTCGTCGGGCAAGGGCAACGAGTACTTCCTGCACCACCTGCTCGGCGCCGACGGCGCGATCGACGGCGGCGAGACCCCTGCGGGCAAGCGGCCGGAGACGGTCACGTGGCGCGACGAGGCGCCCGTCGGCAAGCTCGACCTGCTGGTGTCGCTGGACTTCCGCATGACGAGCACCGGCCTGTTCAGCGACGTGCTGCTGCCGGCCGCGACCTGGTACGAGAAGTACGACATCTCCTCGACCGACATGCACCCGTTCATCCACGCGTTCAACGCAGCGATCTCGCCGCCGTGGCAGTGCCGGAGCGACCACGACGTGTTCCAGCGGATGGCCGCGGTGTTCACCGAGCTCGCCGGTCCTCGCCTCGGCGTCCAGACCGACGTCGTCGCGATGCCGCAGCAGCACGACACCCCGACCGAGATCTCGCAACCCGGCGGCCGCGTCCTGGACTGGCGCGCGGGCGAGTGCGAGCCGGTGCCGGGTCGGACGATGCCGAACCTCGTCGTCGTCGAGCGCGACTACAGCGCGATCGCGGCGAAGATGGGCTCGCTCGGCCCCAACGTCGAGAAGCTCGGCACGGTGGTCAAGGGCATCACGCTGCAGCAGCCGAAGTCGGTCGAGCACCTCGCTCGCGTCAACGGCACCGTGCAGGGCGGCATCGCCGACGGCCGGCCGAGGATCGAGACCGCGGAGCAGGTCTGCGAGACCATCCTGACCCTGTCCGGCGTCTCCAACGGCGCCGTCGCGGTGGCGGGGTTCGAGTTCCTCGAGAAGCGCACCGGGCAGGTCCTCACCGACCTCGCGCGCGACCACGAGGGCAAGCTCATCACCTTCGCCGACACCCAGAGCCGGCCGCAGCCGGTCATCACCTCCTGGGAGTGGTCGGGAAGCGAGCACGGCGGACGCCGCTACTCGCCGTTCACGATCAACGTCGAGCGGCTCAAGCCCTGGCACACGCTCACCGGACGCCAGCACTTCTTCCTCGACCACGACTGGATGGCCGAGGTCGGCGAGCAGTTCCCGACCTACCGGCCGCCGCTCAACCTCGCGGCGATCGCGGGCTACCCCACCCTCGGCGACCACGACGAGAGCCAGGTCGTGGTGCGCTACCTGACGCCGCACTCGAAGTGGTCGATCCACTCGGAGTATCAGGACAACCTGTTCATGCTGGCGCTCTCGCGCGGCGGCCCCGACATCTGGATGAGCCGCGAGGACGCCGAGAAGATCGGCGTCAAGGACAACGACTGGATCGAGGCGCACAACCGCAACGGCATCGTCGTCGCGCGCGCGGTGGTCAGCCACCGGATGCCCGAGGGCACCGTGTACATGTACCACGCCAAGGATCGCACGGTCGGCGTACCGCGCGTCGAGAAGACCGGCAAGCGCGGCGGCATCCACAACTCGCTCACGCGCTTGCTCCTCAAGCCGACGCACCTCATCGGCGGCTACGCCCAGCTGTCGTACGGCTTCAACTACTACGGCCCCACCGGCAACCAGCGCGACGAGGTCACCACGATCCGTCGCCGCTCGCAGGAGGTTCAGTACTGATGACTCGCGTCATGGCCCAGGTGGGCATGGTGATGAACCTCGACAAGTGCATCGGCTGCCACACGTGCTCGGTCACGTGCAAGCAGACGTGGACCAACCGCAGCGGTGTCGAGTACGTCTGGTTCAACAACGTCGAGACGCGGCCGGGCCTCGGCTACCCGCGCCGCTACGAGGACCAGGAGAAGTGGAAGGGCGGCTGGGTCCGCACCAAGCGGGGCAAGCTGCAGCTGCGGTCGGGCAGCCGGCTGCACCGGCTCAGCCAGATCTTCAGCAACCCCAAGCTGCCCGGGCTCGACGACTACTACGAGCCCTGGACCTACGACTACGACACGCTCATCAGCTCGCCGACGATGGACACGACGCCGGTCGCCCGGCCGAAGTCGATGATCACCGGCAAGGACATGGACATCCGCTGGGGCGCCAACTGGGACGACGACCTCGGCGGCACCCACGAGCGCGGCCACACCGACCCGATGCTCAAGGGCATCGAGGACAGCGTGGTCTTCGAGCTCGAGAAGGCCTTCATGTTCTACCTGCCGCGCATCTGCGAGCACTGCCTCAACCCGTCGTGCGTGGCGTCGTGCCCGTCCGGCGCGATGTACAAGCGCTCCGAGGACGGAATCGTCCTCGTCGACCAGGACCGCTGCCGCGGCTGGCGCATGTGCGTCTCGAACTGCCCGTACAAGAAGGTCTACTTCAACCACCGCACGGGCAAGGCCGAGAAGTGCACGCTGTGCTACCCGCGCCTCGAGGTCGGGCAGCCCACGGTCTGTGCCGAGACCTGCGTCGGCCGGCTGCGCTACATCGGCCTGTTCCTCTACGACGCCGACAAGGTCCTCGCCGCTGCGAGCGTCGAGGACGAGCAGGCGCTGTACGAGGCGCAGCTCGACGTCCTCCTCGACCCGAACGACCCCGAGGTCGTCGCGCAGGCGCGCCGAGACGGGATCGCCGAGGACTGGATCGAGGCCGCGCAGAAGAGCCCGGTCTACGCGCTGGCCAAGAAGTACCGCCTCGCGCTGCCGCTGCACCCGGAGTACCGCACCATGCCGATGGTCTGGTACGTCCCGCCGCTGTCGCCCGTCGTCGACGCGCTGAAGAACAGCGGCCACGACGCCGAGGACGCCGGCAACCTGTTCGGCGCGATCGACGCACTGCGCATCCCGGTCGGCTACCTCGCGAACCTGCTCACCGCCGGCGACGTCTCGGTCGTCGACGGCGTGCTCAAGCGGCTCGCAGCCATGAGGTCCTACATGCGCGACATCAACCTCGGCCGCGACACCGACGAGTCGATCGCTACGGCCGTCGGGATGACCGGCGAGGACCTCTACGAGATGTACCGGCTGCTCGCCATCGCCAAGTACGAGGCGCGCTACGTGATCCCCGCCGCGCACCAGGAGGCGGCTGCCGCGCTCGAGGAGGCGCCCGGCTGCTCGCTCGACTTCGAGGGCGGCCCGGGCATGGCGCCCGTCGTCGGCGACGGCAAGCCGGTCCCGATCTCGATCGAGAGCTTCCACGCCACCCGCAAGCGCTTCGAGGCCGACACGCACGAGGAGCTGCCGCCGGTGGGAGGCATGCAGTGAGCACCCACCACGACGAGGGCGAGGTCCGGCGGCTGCTCGCCGTCACCTCGATGCTGCTCTGCTACCCCGACCAGGCCGCCGTCGACCGGCTCCCGCTCGTCGAGCGCTCGGTCGGCTCGCTGCCGGCCGCGTCCCGCGAGGCGATCACCCGGTTCACCGGCTGGCTGTCGTCGGTCGACCTGCTCGACGCGCAGGCGCACTACGTCGAGATCTTCGACCGACGGCGCAAGGCCTGCCTCTACCTCACCTACTTCCTCAACGGCGACACGCGCCGGCGCGGCATGGCGCTGGTGGAGTTCAAGGAGGCCTACCAGGCCGCCGGGTTCGACGTACCGCCGAGCGAGCTCCCCGACTTCCTGCCGGTGGTCCTCGAGTTCGGGTCGGTCGGCGACCTCGCCGTCGCGCTCGAGCAGCTGGCCCGGCATCGCGCCGGGCTCGAGCTGCTCGAGAAGGCGCTGCGGCAGTTCGACTCCCCCTACGCCGACGTCGTCACCGCGCTGCTCCCCGTCGTCCCGCCCGCACCGGCCGGTCCCACGGCCGAGGAGCTCGCCTTCAGCGGACCGCCGGCCGAGCAGGTCGGCCTCGCCCCGTTCGTCCCCCTCGAGTCGCTGAAGGTGGGTGCGCGCTCATGAGCGCCTCGTCGACCCTGCTCTGGATCGTCCTGCCGTACGTCAGCGCCGCGGTCTTCGCCGTCGGCATGTTCTGGCGCTACCGCTACGACGCCTATGGCTGGACCACGCGGTCGTCGCAGATGTACGAGTCGCGGCTGCTGCGCATCGGCAGCCCGCTGTTCCACTTCGGCATCCTGTTCGCGCTCGCCGGCCACGTGCTCGGCCTGCTCGTGCCCGAGGGCTGGACCGACGCGGTCGGCATCAGCGAGTCGACGTACCACATCGCCGCCGTCGCGTTCGGCGTCCTGGCCGGCGTCATGGTCGTGGTGGGCCTGTCGATCCTGCTCTACCGGCGCCGGTCGAGCGCCCGGATCATGGGCGTCACCACCCCGATGGACAAGCTGATGTACGTCGTCCTCGGAGCCGTCGTGCTCCTCGGCGTCTACAACACCATCGGCGTGAACCTGCTCAACATCGGCGGCGGCAACCCGGGCGGCTACAACTACCGCGAGTCGGTCGCCGTGTGGTTCCGGAGCCTGTTCGTGTTCAGCCCCGACACCGAGGGCATGACGAGCGCCCCGCTGTCCTTCCAGCTGCACGCGGTGGCGGCGATGGTGCTCTTCGCCCTCGTGCCGTTCACCCGGCTGGTGCACATCTTCAGCGTCCCGCTGGGCTACCTGTCGCGGCCCTACCTCGTCTACCGCAGCCGCGACCCGCAGCAGACGGGCAACCGCGACCCGCGACCCGGCTGGGAGCCGATCCGCCGCTGACCGGCGACGAGGGACGTCCGGGGCGATCGCGATAGCCTGACCGCGCTCTCGCCCCGCTAGCTCAGTGGTAGAGCACCCGCCTTGTAAGCGGAAGGTCCTCGGTTCGATCCCGAGGCGGGGCTCCGCCGGCGCTCAGGCGCCCTCGAGGCGACGACGCAGCTGCGTCGTCGACGTGTGCTGCGTGTACGGCAGGTACTCCACCCGGGCGCCGACCTCCGCGAGCTGCAGCTCGAACCGGCGGCCGCGCTCGGTCCCCTGCCAGTCGTCGCCCTTGAACAGGACGTCGAAGGGCCGCATCCGCCAGGCCACGCGCTTGTCGACCGACGGGTCGAGCAGCGCCTCGTCGACCCACCGCACCGAGGCGACGATCTCGCGCCGCTCCTGCTCGGGCACCACCGACCACCGACCCTTCGTCCGCGCCGTCTCGGAGTCGGTCAGCACGCCGACCACGAGGACGTCGCAGCGCTCGCGCGCCCGGCGGATCAGGTTGAGGTGACCGACGTGGAACATGTCGAAGACCCCGGACACGTACGCCACGCGCACGTGCCGGGGCGTCGAGGGACGCACCCCGGGCACTCATCGGGCCCGCGTACCCGGGCCGGCCGACGGGAAACCGTCGACGAAGGGACCTGGTTGCTGCACGCGCTCCTGGCTGCTCAGGCGCCTGCGAGGTGCCGACGCAGCACGCCGCTCGACGTGTGCACGGGGTAGGGGAAGTAGTGGACGCCCGCCCCGACCGACGCCAGCTGCTCCTCGAGACGTCGGCCCTTCTCCGTGCCGCGCCAGTCGTCGCCCTCGTAGAGGACGTCGAACCTCCGGATGCTCCACGCGACCCGCCTGTCGAGCGACGGGTCGAGCATCACCTCGTCGACCATGCCGAGCGCACCGACGATCGCGAGCCGCTCGTCATCGGGGATCACCGGCGATCGCCCCTTGGACACGACCGACTCCGCATCGGTGAGCACGCCCACCACCAGCAGGTCGCAGAGCTCGCGCGCACGCGTGATCACGTTGAGGTGCCCGATGTGGAACATGTCGAAGACGCCCGACACGTAGCCCACGGCGGCTCGGGGCAGCACCGGGTGCACGGCGCGTTCGGGGCTCACAGCAGGGATCCGTCCGGTCGGGGGAAGGCTCGACCGGACGGTCTTCGCCAGGACGACCGCTCCACGGTGGCAGGCGGGCGGCGGCCCGACACGGAGTCCATGACCATGGTTCGTCCAAGATCGTTCTCGGCAGGACCGTTCCTTCGCACCTCATGCGGAGCGGTCGCCCACCGCGCTGAGCCGGGGCGCGACGAGCAGCATCGCAGCCGCGTCGCGTTCCACGGGCCGGCTGAACCGGTAGCCCTGCGCGCGCTCGACTCCCAGCTGCGCGAGCGCGTCGCGCTCGGGCTCGGTCTCGACCCCTTCGACGACGAGATCGAGCGCGAGGCCCTGCGCGAGCTGCACGACCGACTCGACGAGGGCGCGCTGCCGGTCGTCGGCGCGGTCGAGCCCCTGCGTGAACGACCGGTCGAGCTTGAGCTGGTCGACCGGCAGGATCCGCCGCTGCGTCAACGACGAGTAGCCCGTGCCGAGGTCGTCGAGGGAGACCGTGACGCCGCTCGGCGTGCGCCGCGGGCGGTTGAGGAGGTCTTGAGGAGGCCCGGCGCTCCGGGTGCGGCCACGCGTCACCCGACCGGGTCAACCCGACCAGCACCGGGTGTTTACCTCCTCGTCGACCGGTGTGCGGCGGCCGTGCGCCGGTAGGTATCCCCGGCGACCAGCATGGCGACGTGAACACGCGCCTGGTCCGTGCGACGTCGGTGACCACGGCGGCCGCGGCCACGGTCCTGCTGCTGCTCGCGGGCACCGCGCGCGCCCAGACGCTCCCGTCCCCGACCTCTCCCGAGACCTCGCCGACCGCCACCGCGTCCTCGAGCACCGGTCAGCCCGCAGGTACGCCGACCCCGTCGACCGCGCCGGAGCCCATGTCGACGCAGCCCGCGCCGGCGACGCCGTCCGCGCCGACGTCCCCCGCTGCGGCACCCGGCATCCGTCCGGCGCCCAGCACGACCTCGACGGCGAGAAGCTCGTCGAGTGCTCCTTCGTCGCCGTCCTCGGCTGAAAGTCCCCATGCCCGACTACCTGCCCTTCGATCCCGAGCCGCGTGCGCCGCGCGTCGCGCCGCCGCCCCTGAGCTGCG
>JBGAJT010000430.1:0-1080 GCA_044224785.1 Candidatus Nanopelagicales bacterium
CTCTGGTCAGCGATCGGAGTCGCGTGCCGACAGGAGAACCGGCCCCTGCGTGTCCGTGCGGAAGACCCGGGCAGTCCCGAGCATCGTCAGTGTGCGCGGCGACGGATGGCCGTAGTCGTTGTCGACGCCGACGCCGATGAGCGCCACCCGCGCACGGGTCGTCGTCGCCCACGCGGGCGCCTGCTTGGCCGAGCCGTGGTGCGGCACCTTCACGACGTCGACCGGACCGACCTGGCCCGAGGCGAGCACCGCCTCCTGCGCCGCGGTCTCGAGGTCGCCGCAGAGCAGCACCGACGTCTCCCCCAGGTCCGCGCGCACGACGACGCTGGCGTTGTTCGGGTCCGAGCCCTCGCCGCGGATCAGCCGCTGCGGCCAGAGCACGTGCAGCACCGCCGCCCCGACCGTCCAGCGGTCACCGGGTGCCGCGGTCCGCATCGTCGCACCCGAGTCGCGCAGCCAGCGGCGTACCCGGGACGTCTCCCCCGGCGGCTCCTCGAGCGGCGACACCAGCACCGTGCCGACCGTGCGCCCGCGCAGCAGTCCGGGGAGCCCTTCCACGTGGTCGGCGTGGAAGTGCGTGAGCACCACCAGCGGGACGCGGACGACGCCGAGCCGCCGCAGGCAGCGGTCGAGCAGCACCGGGTCGGGGCCGACGTCGACGACCACGGCCTCGCCGGGGGCCGTCGCGAGCACGGTCGCGTCGCCCTGTCCGACGTCGCACATGACCACGCGCCAGCCGGCGGGCGGCCACGCCGGCGCGAGCGGCACCGACGTCGGCGGGGCGGCGACGACGAGACCGCCGACCACCGCGAGAGCGACGCACGCGCGCAGGACCCGGTCCCCGGCGCGGCGGGCGGCGAGCACCGCCACCGTGCCGACGAGCAGCACGGCGGTCAGGGCCAGCGCGCCCGTCCAGCCGGTCGGCCACGGCAGCGGCGGCGCGGCGTCGGCCGTGGCCCGCGCGATCCGCGCGATCCAGCCGACCGCCCACGCACCGGGGAGCGCGACGACCGCCGCCGCCGCGGGCCAGACCGTGCCGATGAGCGCCGCCGCGATCCCGCACACGGTCGCGGGCGCCAC
>JBGAJT010000431.1:0-1060 GCA_044224785.1 Candidatus Nanopelagicales bacterium
CTACAAGGGTGAGCCGGTCAACTTCGAGGACCCGCCCGATGACGCCACCTTCGGCAAGGGCCACATCGGCGACTTCACCTGGAAGAACTACGTCGACTTCATGGCGTGCACCGAGTGCGGCCGCTGCCAGTCGCAGTGCCCGGCGTGGAACACCGAGAAGCCGCTGTCGCCCAAGCTCATGATCATGAACCTGCGCGACACGATGTTCGCCCAGGCGCCGTACCTCCTGGCCGCCAACGGCGGGCACCCCGGACTCGGCGAACTGCACGAGCAGGCGCTGGCCTCGGTCAGCGCTGAGGTCCGCGCCGAGGTCGAGCGTCCGTTCATCGGCTCCCGAGAGGGAAGCGAGCACGCCGCCGACGACGACGCCGAGGAGGCAGCCGATCATCAGGGCGAACAGCACGAGGGTGAACGCCCGGATGCCGTCGGGGGCGATCCAGCCGAGGAACAGGCCCATGAGCAGGGCCAGCTTCACGTCGCCGAAGCCCATGCCCGCCGGGTACACGAGGTGGGCCAGGAACAGCAGGAGGAAGTAGGCGGCGGCGCCGATCAGCGCGTGCACGACGGCGTCGGGCTCGCCGTAGCCGAGTGACACCACCACGATCAGCGGGAGCGAGAGCCCGAGGGCCGGGAAGACGATGCGGTCCGGGATGCGGTAGTGCTGGACGTCGATCACCGACACGACGAGCAGGGCCGCGAAGCACACCCAGAAGGGCACCACCACCGCGCTGGCACCGAAGCGCACCACGGCCAGGGCGAACAGCAGGATGTTGACCACGAAGAACAGGCTCACGCCGAGCACCAGCCGCCGCCGCTCGACGCGCGCGGCGAACCAGCTGTAGGCCGGCACGAAGGCCATCAGCACCAGGGCCTGGCCGGCGGCGGCGTGGGCGATGCTCGCGCTGGCGGTCCTGCTGCGCGGCGGGCTCGTCCTCGACCTGCTGATGGGC
The DNA here is from genome assembly GCA_044224785.1 of Candidatus Nanopelagicales bacterium. GTDB lineage: Bacteria > Actinomycetota > Actinomycetes > S36-B12 > CAIYMF01 > Longivirga. The sequence goes on from JBGAJT010000431.1 coordinate 951, forward strand.
GCGGTGCTGGTCGCGACGGTGTTCGCGGCCGTCTACCATGCGGAGGTCGTCGCGCACCGCGTCGGAGAGCCGTTCGGCACGCTGGTGCTGGCGGTGGCCGTGACCGTCAT
>JBGAJT010000432.1:0-379 GCA_044224785.1 Candidatus Nanopelagicales bacterium
GCAGCCGAACGCGTAGCCCGTGTCGGTCGGGTACACGATCACCTGACCGCGCTTGAGCGCGTCGACGGCGGGTTGCAGTTTGCGGGGATTGGGCCGCTCGGGCTCGACGTGGACGCGCATCCGGGTCGCTAGCGATGCAAGGTAGTGCCGGTCGCGCGGAGGTCGACGCAGGCCTGCTTCACGCGCGCCTGCATGCCCTTCTCGGCCGCCTTCAGGTACCCGCGCGGGTCGTAGTGCTTCTTGTTGCCGACCTCGCCGTCGACGCGCAGCACGCCGTCGTAGTTCTTGTACATGTGGTCGGCGATCGGCCGGGTGTACGCGTATTGCGTGTCGGTGTCGACGTTCATCTTGACGACCCCGTACTCGAGGGTCTCGTGAA
>JBGAJT010000432.1:389-1044 GCA_044224785.1 Candidatus Nanopelagicales bacterium
CGAGCCGCCGTGGAACACCAGGTCGAAGCGAGCCGCCGCGCCGAGCGCCTGCTCCACCGCGCGCTGCCCGTCGCGCAGGATCGTCGGCTTGAGCTTGACGTTGCCCGGCTTGTACACCCCGTGCACGTTGCCGAAGGTCGCCGCGAACATGTAGCGCCCGCCCTTCACCTCGCCGAGCGCGCGGGCCACCGCGACCATGTCCTCCGGCGTGGTGTACAGCTTCTCGGCGGGGGCGTGCTCGTTGTTGACGCCGTCCTCTTCGCCGCCGACGACGCCGGCCTCGACCTCGAGGATCAGCTCGAGCTCGGCGCACTCGGCCATGAGCTCGCGGGCGATCCGCATGTTCTCCGCGAGCGGCAGCTCCGAGCCGTCGAACATGTGCGACGAGAACAGGTTGGGCTGGCCGGCGGCGCGGCGGCGGCGCAGGGGCTGGTGCCGCTGCGGGTGGTGGCCTTCGCCGGCGCCTCCAACCTGGCGGTCTGGGCGGCGGAGCAGCAGGGCATCTTCGCGCGCGCCGGGCTCGAGGTGACGCTGGCGCTGACGCCGAACTCACGCGCCATGGCGGCAGATCTTCACGCCGGCCGCTTCGACCTGGCGCTGACCTCGGTGGACAACATCGTCGCCTACAACGAGGGCCAGGGCGAGGCGCAACTGC
>JBGAJT010000433.1:0-1041 GCA_044224785.1 Candidatus Nanopelagicales bacterium
CGAGGCGACGGTCAAGACCTACACACGCTCCGGTTCCAAGGTGACGCTCCTGCCCGCCAACGAGCGCCTGTCACCCATGGAGTTCCCTGCCGACGAGGTCCAGGTGTTCGGTCGCGTCGTGACGGTCATGCGTCGCCTCTGAAATCCTCCACCGACGCCCGCCGGAACCGACGCGACCCTCAGTTCGCGTGCAGGGCCTCGTTGAGGCCTTCCTGCCACGTCCCTTCACGGGCGATCACCTCGACGGCCCCGCTCACCGAGTTGCGACGGAACAGCAGGTCCGGAGCACCGCTCAGTGCCGACGCCTTGGCCCGGGTGCCATCCGGCAGGGTGACCACGGTCCCGGCCGTCACGTACAGCCCGGCCTCGACGATGCAGCCGTCTCCCAGCGAGATGCCGATGCCGGCGTTGGCGCCGATGAGGCACCGCTCCCCCACCTCGATGACCTCCTTGCCCCCACCGGACAGGGTGCCCATGATCGAACATCCACCGCCCAGATCGGTGTCCGCTCCGACGACCACACCAGCGGAGATCCGCCCCTCGACCAGGCACGGACCGAGCGTGCCGGCGTTGAAGTTCACGAACCCCTCGTGCATGACGGTCGTGCCGTCGGCCAGGTGCGCACCCAACCGGACGCGCTCGGCATCGGCGATGCGCACACCGGACGGGACGACGTAGTCGATCATCCGCGGGAACTTGTCGACGCTGCTCACGCCGATCATGCCGCCGACGCTGCGGATCGCCCGCTGAGCGGCGGGGAACGATGCGACATCGCACGGGCCCATCGTCGTCCAGACCACGTTGGACAGCAGACCGAACTGTCCGTCGAGGTTCACGCCGTGGGGTGCCACCTTCCGAGACGACAGCAGATGGAGTCGCAGGTAGACGTCGTGGGCATCGATCGGAGCGTCATCGAGCGCAGCGATCGAGGTGAACACGACGACCTTGCGCACCGGCAGAGCGTTGGGCCGCTCGACCAGGCCGGCCAGGTCCTCGATCACGGACAGGTTCGGGTGCGCATGCAGCTCGTCACGGAAGATC
>JBGAJT010000434.1:0-1023 GCA_044224785.1 Candidatus Nanopelagicales bacterium
ACATCGACGGACTGCGCCGTGGCCGGCGTCAGGTCGGCGACCTGGGAGCGCATCTCGGCGCGCTGCTCCTTCGACCAGCCACGCGTGACGGCGGCATGCCAGCCCTTCGCCGCGCCGATCGTCGCCTCGGGCCACCAGCGGGCCAGGTTGCGCACCCACCCCGACCACACCGCCAGCGGTAGCACGACGACGAGCTGGCCGCGGTCGGGGTTCGCCGCGCGCCACAGCTTCGCCGCCTCGATGGACAGCCGCGTCTTGCCCGAGCCGAGCGGCATCTCCCAGCCGACACGGCGCGCGGGGACGAGCGGCAGGTGCTCAGCGCTGACAATGGTGGAGAGGTCGTCAAGCGCCATGCTCTGGTGTGGCCAAAGTCCGTCAACGCGCGAGGCTTCGAGGATGGTGGGGCGGTGCCACCAGTGGTCCGTCGGGTAGTCGTCGAGGGCCTCGGCGAAGGCGGCGTCGGTGCGGACACCGAAGCGACCCTCCGGCCACGACCAAGCGCCGTCCTTGAGGATCCTCCCGCCGTGGAGCTTGCCCAGCTCGGCGCCGCAATCCACACGGCGCGGGCCGGGGCGCTGCGGGATGGTCACGACTGGACCGATCGCACGGTGAGCCAGCGTCCTCCCAGAGCATTTCGGCGCCGGGGCCAGCTCGTCCACTTGTCGTGGTTGGCGCCGACCAGGTTGGCGCCGGACAGGTCGGCGTAGCGCAGGTCGGCGTAGCGCAGGTTGGCGCCGTACAGGTCGGCGGAGCGCAGGTCGGCGCCGGACAGGTTGGCGCCGTCCAGGTTGGCGCCGACCAGGTTGGCGCCGACCAGGTTGGCGGAGCGCAGGTCGGCGCCGTACAGGTCGGCGGAGCGCAGGTCGGCGGAGCGCAGGTCGGCGCCGTACAGGTCGGCGCCGACCAGGTTGGCGCCGACCAGGTTGGCGCCGTACAGGTTGGCGCCGTACAGGTTGGCGGAGCGCAGGTCGGCGCGGGACAGGTCGGCGCCGTACAGGTTGGCGCCGTACAGGTCGGCGCCGA
>JBGAJT010000435.1:0-1006 GCA_044224785.1 Candidatus Nanopelagicales bacterium
CTGCAGGGACCTTCGGACCTCTATGTCGGCAACTATGCCCGCTACGCCGACGCCGAGGACATCGTGATGATCCAAGGCTGGTACGTTGATGCCGCCATCCGGGCACGCCAGGCCGGTTTCGACGTCGTCTACGTCTACGCCGCCCACAACGAGTTGCCCACCCAATTCCTGTCTCCCTTCTTCAATCACCGTCACGACCAGTACGGCGGCTCCTTCGAGAACCGGGCCCGGTTCTGGCGCGAAACCCTGGAGAAGGTCAAGGAAGCCGTCGGCGACGACTGCGCCATCGCCACCCGCCTCTCGGTCGACACCCTCCAAGGCGGGAAGACCGGCTACCAGGTCGGCGACGACGGGATCCGCTTCGTCGAACATGTCGACCACCTCGTCGACCTCTGGGACCTCACCATCGGCTCGACCTCGGGCGCGGAGTGGGGCAACGACGCCGGACCGTCCAGGTTCCTGCAGGAGAATCACGAGAAGGACTACGTCGGCCAGATCAAGATGCACAACCACACCGACAAGCCCGTTGTCGGTGTCGGTCGCATCACCAACCCCGACACCATGGTCGAGATCATCAAGTCCCGCCAGTTCGACTTCATCGGCGCCGCCCGGCCCTCCATCGCCGACCCGTTCCTGCCCAAGAAGATCGACGAGGGCCGCCTCGACGAGATCCGCGAATGCATCGGCTGCAACCAGTGCGTCGCCTCGCATCACCTCGGCGGCGCGACCCACATCCAGTGCACCCAGAACGCCACCATCGGCGAGGAATACCGCCGGGGCTGGCACCCGGAGATCTTCACTCCCGCCCGCAACCGCGACATGTCCGTCCTGGTGCTCGGCGCCGGACCCGCCGGCATGGAAGCCGCCGTCGTACTCGGCAAACGACAGATGGAGGCCGTGCACCTGCGCGAGCAGAACGCCACTCTCGGGGGTGCCCTGAACTGGATCACCAAACTCGGATACTCCGACGGTGCCGACACCGGAGAACGTTGGCAGAATCGGGGAT
>JBGAJT010000043.1:0-329 GCA_044224785.1 Candidatus Nanopelagicales bacterium
GGGCGGCTGGCGTCGAGCGCGGTCTCCCACTCCTCGAGCCGCTCCCAGAGCTCCTCGCCGACGGCGGCGCGGTAGCCGGCCCAGACGTCGTCGCGCTGCTCGTGCACGGGCGCGTCGCCGTCGCGCAGCTCCCACATGGCCACGGCGGCGAGGTCGTCGGTGACCCAGACCGTGCCGGCGTCGACGCGCGAGCGGAACAGCGCCCGCGCGAAGTGCGGCGAGGCCGTGTCGTGCTGGTAGCCGACGATGTGCTGCCAGGCGGGATCGGACTTGAACGCGGCGACGACGGTTCCGACGACGGCGTCCTCCTCCTCGCGGGTGGCGCGGCG
>JBGAJT010000043.1:339-16230 GCA_044224785.1 Candidatus Nanopelagicales bacterium
TCATGCCCGCCACCGTAACCCGACCCGCACGGGGTAGCGGAACGGCTGCGCCGTGAGATGGGCGACGTAGCCCTTTCGGGTGCGTACCGGGCTCACCCCGTCGTCGCGAGCACCGCCTGGCGCAGCTGGGTGGACAACCAGCCCTCGAAGGCGCGCTCGCTCCAGCCGCAGTCGCTGACCAGCGCGGTGTAGAGGCTCGAGTCGTTGGCCAACCCCAAACCGTCGGGTGGGCGGGGGAGCGTGTGCCCCGGAGCCAGAACCCCCACGTCGCGCACCCGGGCCGCGAAGATGCGCGCACCCGTCCGTCGGTTGGCCTGCAGCTGCTCCCACTGGTCGCGGATCTCCTCGCCCTCGTCGCTCGCGCGCCGGACGAGCTCGATGACGGACGCCGACCGCCGGCTGATGAGCAGGCAGACGTGGGCGTAGGCGTCGAGGCAGCCACCGGCGGTCGTCGCCTGCCAGACCGGCTGGAACCACGGCTGCAGGGGGACCGGTACGGGCTCGTCGTTGCCGGCCATCGCCACGTCGACCACCGTGCGCAGCAGGCGGGCCTTGGTGCCGAAGACCGTGAGCACGGTCGGGCGTGCGACCCCGGACGCCGCGGCGATGTCCGCCACGGAGGTGCTGGCGAAGCCGTGCTCGAGGAACAGCGAGTGCGCGGCGGTGACGATGCGTGCACGGGTCGCACGGGCGCTCTCGTCGCGCTGCGGCGAGTGGTAGCTGCGTTGCGTCCCTGACACTGCGGACTCCTTGACACGTCGGTGCGGCGTCCCTAGCGTCCCACTATTCGACATTCGATGTATGGCGAATGTGCTCCGGGTCCTCACCGGCCCGCGACCGCGGCCGGTCCGGCGGCCGTACCACTCGTGCCAGGTGCACGATCCCGACCTCCGTCTCGCCCCACGCGGACCTCGGCCCCTGCGGCACCGCCGCGCAGGATCCGTCCGCAGATCCAGGAGACTCCTCATGCGCAGAACCGCTCTCGGCGCCGCAGTCGGCGCTCTCGCCCTCACCGCCGGCGGGGTCGCCGCAGCGGCGCCCGCAGGCGCGGCACCCCCGCCGCTGCCCCCGGGCGTGACCGTGCTCGCGGGCGGCTTCAGCCAGCCCGCCCACGTCGCGTTCGGGCCCCGCGGCACGCTGGTCGTCGCCGACATCGGGTCAGGTGCGATCTCGAAACTGTCGCTGCGCACCGGGGCCTCCTGGGTGCTCTCCTCGAGCCTCGGCTTCGCCGCCGGTGTCGACATCGGCCGCGACGGCCACGTCTACGCGACGTCGGTGCTCGGCGACCCGGAGACCGGTCCCGTGCCGGCCCGCGTGGTCCGGCTCGGGCACCACGGCAAGGTGAAGGTCGCCGTCGACACGTTCGCCTACGAGAAGGCGCACAACCCCGACGGCCAGAGCCAGGCGGTCGACTCCGTGTCGAACCCGTACTCGGTGCTCAAGCTCAAGGACCGGCTCATCGTCGTGGACGCCGGCGCGAACGACATGCTCGAGGTGCGCGGCCACCACGTCCGCACGCTCACGGTGTTCCCGGTCTCCCAGAACGGTCCGTGCGCGACGCAGCCCGAGAACGACCCGGGCACGTTCGGCTGCGACCCGGTGCCGACCGACGTCGAGATGGGCGCCGACGGCTACCTCTACGTCTCCGGTCTGGGCGCGTTCGTCGAGGGCCACATCTGGAAGGTGAACCCGCGCACCGGCAAGATCGTGCGCAGCTGGGACGGGCTGCCGCCGCTCACCGGCATCGCGCTCGGCAAGCACGGCACGATCTACGCCGCGTCGCTGGTCGCCAACCAGGTGCTGCGCATCCGCGGCACCGACGTCGACGTCGTCGACATCCCGGGTGCGGCCGACGCCGAGTACGGCCACGGCATGCTCGTCGTCTCGTCGTTCGCGGGCCTGATCCTCAAGGTCTCCGACTCCGCGTTCCACGAGCCGGTCTGAGCGACCTGGTCCGAGCAGCCAGGACCGGACGGACCGGTCCGACCCGGCCGGTCCGATCCAGCATCGAGCGGCGTCGCACCCGCGGCGCCCCTCGATGCTGCTCAGGCCGTGCCGTCGCGCAGCTCCTCGATGTGCGCCCGGATCTGCAGGGCCGCCGCCGCGCCCTCGCCCACGGCGGACGCGAGCTGCTTGGTCGAGCCGCTGCGCACGTCGCCCGCGGCGAACACGCCGCGCACCGAGCTCTGCATCATCCGGTCGGTGTCGACGAAGCCGCGGTCGTCCAGAGCGAGGCTCCCGCCGAGCCAGCCGGTGTTGGGGTCGAGGCCGACGAACACGAACGCGGCCGACGCCGGGTGCTCGGTCTCCTCGTCGCCGCTGCGCAGCCGCAGCGACGCGAGCTTCCCGTGCTCGTCGGCCACGAAGCCGGCGACCTCGGTGCCGGTGAGCACCGTGATGCGCGGGTGCGCAGCGACCTTGTCCTGCAGCAGGCGCGAGGCGATCGGCTCGGTCCGCACGACGATCGTCACGTGCTCGGCGAACTGGGTGAGGAACAGACCCTCCTCGAAGCCCGAGTTCCCGCCTCCGATCACGACGACCTCGGGCACGCCGCGGTAGAACGGCCCGTCGCACGTCGCGCAGAAGTGGATGCCGGCACCGATGAGGTCGTCCTCGCCGTCGGCCCCGGTGCGCCGGTACGTCGACCCCGTCGCGACGAGCACCGCTGCGGCGTGCAGCTCCTGACCGGTGGTCGTCCGCACGATCGACCGCCCGTCCTCGGTCGTGATGGCGGCGACGGCGACGGCGGGCAGCAGCTCGACGCCGTAGCGCTCCGCCTGCTGCACGAACCGCGACGCGAGCTCCGCACCGCCGATGCCGTCGGGGAACCCGGGGTAGTTGTCGAGCCGCTCGGTCACCCCCGCCTGCCCGCCGAGCGCGGACCGCTCGATCACGACGGTGCGCAGGTTCTCGCGCGCGGCGTAGATGGCCGTCGTGAGACCGGTCGGGCCGCCTCCGACGATGACGAGGTCGTACGACGTCTGCGCGGCGTCGCGCGACAGGCCGAGCCGCATCGCGAGCTCCTCGTCGCTCGGCTCGACCAGGATCGACCCGTCGGGGAACACGATGGTCGGGATGATGCGCTTGCCGTCGTTGTAGCGCTCGACCGTCGTGTTCTCCTCGGGGTGCTCCTCGAGGTCGATGAACGTGAACGGCACGCGCTGCTCGGACAGGAACGCCTTGCTGCGCCGGCAGTCCGGGCACCAGGGGGCGCCGTAGACGACGAGGGGGGTGTCGAGGTCGGGCATGATCGGCTCCAGCGGTCGGTGAGGTGCTCCGACTGTGCCGTCACGGGGTCGTCCCCGTCCGGCGAAAAGCCTTACGAGGAGGTGACGGTGGCGGACCGAGCACTGGTGCTGCTGCCCGGCTTCCTGTCGAGCCCGCGCTCCTACTCCGCCCTCGTCGCGCCCGTCGAGGCGGTGGGTGCCGACGTCGAGGTGCCGTCGCTCGCGCCCGGTCGGCTGGCCCTGCTCACCGGCCGCTACCCCGTCGAGGAGGAGGCCGTCGACGCCGCCGCCCTCGTGCGCCGGCTGGTCGCGCTGGGGTCGCGCGTGCTGCTCGCGGGCCACTCCCGCGGCGGCCAGGCGGCACTGCGCGCCGCGCGAATGCTCGTCGCCGAGGACGAGGTGCGCGACGGGCTGATCGGCCTCGTCCTCATCGACCCGGTCGACGGCGGCGGACGGCGGCCCTCGACGCGCACGTCGACCGCCTGGTGCACGCCGCTGCGGCTGCCGACGACGGTGGTCGGCGCCGGCCACGGCGGGGTCTGCGCGCCGGAGCCGGTGAACCATCCGGCGTTCGCGGACGCGGTCCCGGACGCGCGCCACGTCGTCGTCGAGGGCATGGGCCACGCGGACCTGCTCGACGGGAGGGAGCGCGCGCTCGGCCGTCGGCTGTGCGGCGGCGCCGACGACCCGGACCCGTGCCGCGGGCTCGTCGCGCACCTGCTCCTCACGGCTCTCGACGGCGGCGATCCCGCAGACGTCGACGATCCGCTGCTCCGCGTCGTGCGCTGATCGACAGGCGCGGTGTCTGGTCCGCCACATCCGCCTCGGATGCGTCCGCGCAGCGGCCACGCCGCGTGCGTCGGTGATCGCACGGTGCGACCATGGAGGGGCGAAAGAAGGTGCGTCCCATGCGCTTCGGCGTCATGTCAGCCAACCGTCCCGATGCCCGCGTCCGTGAGGCCTTCCTCACCCACGGCGCGCGCAGCAGCTACGAGATCGCCACGAGCGATGCCCACCAGCGGCACATGCCGCACCGGAACGCGCTGCGACGCACCCGCCCCGTCCGTCGGGGCCGCTGACACCGTCGCCGAGAGCGACGCGGACCGCTACCGGTCGCCGAGCGACTCGAACGCCGGCCCGAAGAACTGCGCCTCGCCGTCCTTCACGAGGTAGACCGACCACCCCGGGAGCTCGGCGAACCATGCCGCGCACCCGGGTCCTTCGAGCAGCGCAGCCGTCGCGAGGGCGTCGGCGAGCCCGGCGTCGGGGCCGACGATGGTCGCCGAGTCGTAGTAGACGTCCGTCGTCCCCGAGCGCGGGTTGCGGATGTGGTTGCCGCGCTCGTACAGGCCGCTCGTCGCCGTCGCGCCGTCGGTGAGGTGCACGACCTCGATGATCTGCTGGGTGTCGTACGGGTTCAGGATGCCGATGGCCCACGGCTCGTCCGGCCGCTGGAGCCCTCGGCAGGCGATGTCGCCGGCCGCGTTGACGCAGACGTTCGTCACGCCGCGACGCACGAGCTGGTCGGCGACCTGTCCGGCTGCCCAGCCCTTGACGTAGCCCGACGGGTCCACGCCGCCCTTGACCGCCCACGGGTCGAACGCGCCGTGGGTGAGCTGCTTGGCCCAGGCGCAGGCGGCCAGGACGTCGCGTACGACCGGAGGGGTGCGGAACTCCTCGATCAACCCGTTGCGCAGCAGCGTGATCGGGGTGTCCGCGCGGTACGTCGAGAACCACGCGTCGACCTGGTGCAGGTAGGCGACCGCGTCGGCGAGGATCTCGTCGACGTCGTCGGGGAGCGTCTCGGCACGCAGGTCGAACGTGACGACCGTGCCCCACACGTGCTCGACGTGGATCCGGCTCTGCCACGGACCGGCGTCCGCGAAGGTCACCCGCGGGGGCGTGGGCTCTGCTCCTGACGCGTCCTGGTCCACGTCGTCATCATGTCCGACGCCGCGGGGTCGCGTCACAGACCGGCTTGCGCCAGGGCGACCTGCAGCGACTCGCGCCAGGCGTCGCTCGTCAGCGTCGCGCCGGACACGGTGGCGACGTCGGCGGACTGGGCCTCGAGCGTCTCGCGCACCAGCTTCGGGATCGACAGGCTCGTGTAGGGTTGCGCCTCGCCGGTCGGGTAGACGGCCGCCCATGCCCGCACGATCCGTCCGTCCTGCACCCGGATCCCCACCTGCACCTGTCCGTGCCGGTGCGTGACCAGCGAGCCGAGGTAGTCCGTGGACGGCGGAGTGGTCGCCGTCGGCGTCGGGGTCGGCCGGGGGCTCGACGTCGTCGGTCGCGGCGCGGGCGTCGTGGCCGACCACGAGGGCGCGGGCCTCGGTGCCGCCGTGGCGCTGCGCCGCCCCGGGGCGGGCGAGGTCGAGCGGCCCGCCGACGGCGTCGCCGAGGCCGCGGGAGCCGTGGTCGACGCGCTCGGGCGCGCGGTGCTCGGGTCGGCGGAGGGCCGAGGCGCCGCGGTCGTCGCGCGAGGGCTCGGCGATGTCGAGGTGACGGGCGGTTCGGTGGGGGCGCCGAGGCCCACCACGTCGGCGGGACCGGTGGCGAGCGCGGGCACCTCGTCGCCGCCGGAGTAGGAGAACACCGCGACGAGGCCGACCGCGGTGCCCGCGGACACCAGGACCGCTCGCAGCATCAGGACTCCAGGACGTCGTGGGATCAGAGGGAGAAGGACTCGCGGTGCAGGCGATCCGGCGGGACGCCGCACCCGCGCACGGCCGCCTCGACAGCGTCGGCGAAACCGTCCGGCCCGCAGACGTACACGTCGGCAGCAGCGAGGTCGGGCACGAGGCGGCCCAGCTGCACGGCGTCGAGCGGGTGCTGGTCGCGCGATCCCTGCAGGTAGTGCAGCCGCCAGCGCCGCTGCTCGACGAGGGACTCGAGCTCGTCGCGCAGCAGGGCCTCGGTGCGGTCGGTCACGCGGTAGACGATGGTCGTCGCGACGCCGTGCGGCAGGTCCTCGAGCAGTGCGCGCACGGGGGCGATGCCCGAGCCGGCGGCGAAGGCGACGACCGGTGCGTCGCGCCGCGCCCCGGCGTGGAAGACGCCGTACGGCCCCTCGGCGACGACCCTGGTGCCGACGCACAGACGCCGCAGGCCGCGGGAGTGGTCACCGGCGTCCTTCACCGTCATGCGCAGCCACGACCCGTGCGGAGACGCCGACAGCGAGTACGGGTGCGCCTGCCACCACAGGTCGCGGGTGAGGAAGCGCCACTGGAAGAACTGACCGCCGCGCGCCTCGAGCCCACCGAGCCCGCTCCCGGTGAGGTAGACCGACACCGCGTCGCGCCCTTCCGGCACCACGGCGGCGACACGCAGCGCGTGCCGGCGCGAGAGCCGGAGCGGCTGGACGACGCGGCAGAGGACGATGGCCGCCGCGACGCCGACGTACGAGGCCCCCCAGAACCACCGCAGCGCGGGCCGGTCGGTGAACAGCGTGCCGAGTGCGACCTGGTGGCCGAACGACAGCGCGACCGCGAGGTAGAGGTACAGGTGCGTGACCCACCAGGTCTCGTAGCGCATCCGCTCCCGGAGACGCCGGTACGACAGGACACCGAGGGCCATCATCAGCACGAAGGAGGCGGCAGCAGGGACCATCCAGGCCGAGTGCAGGACGAGGTGCACGAGCTGCCCCCACCACGTCCGGTCCTCGGCCTGCGCGTAGCTGAGGGTCGTGAAGGCCGCGTGCGCGAGCACGAGCAGCAGCGCGTACGGCGCCACGCTGCGGTGCAGGCGCACGAGGGCCGGATGCCCGACCTCGCGCTCGAGCCACGGCAGGCGCGCGACGAGCAGCAGGAGGACGAGGCACAGGTAGGCGCCCGCCATGCCGGTCACGGTGCCGACGGCGAACATCGGTCCGCCGGGGACCGCCCACCGGTCGGCAGCGCGCAGGACGGCCAGACCGGTCGCCGCGATCAGGCCCGTGGCGGCCAGCCCGACGGCGAGGCGGCCGCGTCGCGTCGCACGACCCTCGGGGGCGACCGCGCGGTGCGGCCGGGGCCGGTCCGTCGTCCTCGGGGCGCGTCGAGGGGCGCGCCCCTCGAGGAGGGCCGGGCCCTCGACCTCCGCGGACGCGGCGGCTGCCGTGGGCGGGGAGGACGTCACCCTGGTGATGTCGGAGGTGCGTCCGGCCAGGCTGCTCGGCCGAACGGGTCACGGGGGACCGCTTGTGCGAAGGTCCTCCCGCCCCGTGGGAACGCCGCTCCGGTCCGCCGGTCGTCGCGCGTGGGCCGGTGGAGGGGCCTTAGCGTCGTCCCCCGAGGGGGCCCGACGCCTGGGGAGGGCGCGTTGACGATCGAGTGGGCGCAGCGTGTGCAGCGCTCCGAGACCTTCCTGACGCACGCCGCCGACGACCTGCTGGCCCTGCTGCAGTCGTCCCTGGACGCGGTTCCCGAGTCGCTGCTCGTCGTGGTCGACCTCGACGGTCAGGTGCTGCTCGCCCGCGGGGCGCTGCGTCCGGCTGGCGCGCCGGGGGCGGACGCGGACGTCGACGCGCTCGTCGGGTCGCTCGCCACCGAGCTGACGGCCGCCCGTGACGGCGAGGTGCGCGGCGCGATCGTGCCGTGGGACGGCACCCAGGTGGTCGACGCACGGGTCGGTCCGGTGCGCGACGACGCCGGCGCCGTCCTCGCCTGCGTGATCGTCGCGCACGACGTCACCGAGCGACGCGCGGTCCACGACACGCTGGCCGAGCAGCACGAGCTGCTCATCGAGAGCCAGGAGCGCTACCGGCTGCTCGCGGAGAACTCCTCGGACTTCGTGATGCGCACGACCCCCGACGGCGTCATCGAGTGGATCTCGGACGGGATCACCGACGTCCTGGGCTGGCTGCCCGAGGAGATGGTCGGCCGTCGTTCGCTGGATTTCGCCCATCCCGACCTGGTGGCGCAGGTGCAGGCGCAGACGTCCGCGGTGAACGTCGGCGAGGTGGTCTCGGGCCGGCTCCAGGTGCGGCAGAAGGACGGCGACTACCGCTGGATGCACCGCACCCTGCGGCCCGTGCGCGACGAGCGGGGCGAGGTCGTGGCGCGCGTGAGCGGCTGGCACGACGTCACCACCGAGGTCGAGGCCGAGGCGCGGGTCGCTGCGAGCGAGGAGCTGTTCCGCGTTGCCATGGACAGCAGCGCGATCGGCATGGCGCTGGTCGGCCGGCGGGGCCGGTTCCTGCGCGTGAACCCGGCGTACTGCCGCATGGTGGGCTACGACGCCGACGAGCTGGAGGCCATGGGTTTCCAGGACCTCACCCACCCCGACGACATCGAGCGCGGCGAGACCGACGGGACGCGCGTCGTGCGCGCGCAGTCCGACGGCTTCACCCAGCGCAAGCGCTACATCACCAAGGAAGGGCGGGCGATCTGGGTCGACGTCTCGGTGGCCGCAGTGCGCGCTGCCGACGGCACGTTCCGGCACTTCATCGTCCAGGCGGTCGACGTCTCCGCCGAGGTCGCGAACTTCGAGGCGCTGCAGCGCGCGGCGCGCGACTACCAGACGCTCGCGGAGAACGCGTCGGACGTCGTCGTGCGCATCGACACGGGCGGCCTCATCAGCTGGATCTCGCCGTCGGTGCGCACGGTGCTCGGGTGGGACCCCGAGCTGCTGACGGGCACGCCGTCGATCTCGCTGGTCGACCATGACGACCGCGCCGACGTGCTGAGCGCGCGCGCCACGGTCCTGCGCGACGGCGGTACCGCGCACGTGGTCTCCCGGTTCCGCACCATGTGGGGCGGGACGGTCGAGATGGCGGGGTCGGCGCGTCCGATCCGCGACGACCGGGGCGCGATCACCGGGCAGGTCATCGGGCTGCGCGACGTCAGCGAGGAGATGGCCATCCGCCGCGAGCTCGCCTACCGCGCGAGCCACGACGGCCTCACCGGCGTCGCGAACCGCGACGACCTCATCGCCAGGCTCGAGGGGCGGCTCGGTCGCGACGTGACCGACGACGACAAGGTCGGGCTCATCTTCTGCGACGTCGACGAGCTCAAGGCGCTCAACGACACCTGGGGCCACAAGCGCGGCGACGACGTGCTCGTGGCGGTCGCGCGGGCGCTCGAGGGGGCGGTGCGCCGCCACGACATCGTCGCGCGGCTCTCGGGCGACGAGTTCGTGATCCTGCTCGACCGCGTGTCCGACGAGGACACCCTCGAGCTCATCGCCGAGAAGTGCCGGGAGGCCGTCTCGACGATCGTGCGTCCCGACGGGCTCACCCGCGTGTCGATCTCGGTGGGCGGCATCGTCGCCGACCCGTCCGACGACGCGACGGGTCTCATCGAGCGCGCGGACGCCGAGATGATGCGCGACAAGCGCCGGGGTCGCCGCCAGCGGGGCGCCGGTCCTCGCGGAGCACCCTGGCTCGCCGACGACCCGACGGCCCCCGACACGTCGCAGGACGAGGGGGCGGACGAGACCGACGGCACGGACGGCAGGGAGCCGGCGGCCGACGGCTCCTGATCAGCCGACCAGGTTGCGCCAGGCGTTCCAGACCATGAAGCCGAGCGCGGCGGCGAGCGCGATGCCGACCACGATGCGCGCCGGCAGCGAGAGCCGCAGGCCGCCGAGCGGCTTGGGGTTCGGGCGCGGTGCGGGCGGCGAGGCCACGACCATGCCGGGCGGCAGCTCGGGCACCGCGGGGGCGGGCTGCGGCGCGGGTGCCCGGTTCTCCGGCGCCGCGGTGCCGGTGGGGAGCACGCGCGAGAGATCGGCCGCGGATCCCCACGTCGGGCGCTGGTCGCTCACCCGCGCATGGTCGCACGGGAGCCTCGAGGCCCGCGCGGGCCGCGCCGGGTCAGCCGTCGGGTCAGCCGTCGGGCCAGCCGTCGGGTCAGCCGTCGGGTCAGCCGTCGGGTCAGCCGCCGGCGACCGACGGGATGACGTGCACCTCGCAGCCGTCGTGCAGCGGGGTCGCCGTGCCGTCGGCGTGGCGGATGTCGTCGCCGTCGACGTAGACGTTGACGAACCGGCGCACCGCTCCGGTCTCGTCGCGGATCCGCCGGGCCAGCGCCGGGTTCACGGCGTCGACGGCGTCGAGCAGCGCGGCGACGTCGGGCGGAGCCGGGTCGACGACGAGGGTGCGTCCGCCCGCGACGTCGGCCAGCGCCGAGGGCAGCCGCAGCGTGACGCCGGCAGCAGCCGTCACGGCAGGACGGCGGCGCGCACCGAGAGCACGTCGGGCAGGTGGTCGGCGACGACCTGCCAGGAGTCGCCCTCGTCGGCGCTGGCGTAGACGACGCCGTCGCGCGTGCCGACGTAGAGGCCGGTGGGATCGCCGTCGTCGACGCACGCGGCGTCGCGCAGGGCCACGGCGTAGCACTCGTCGGGGAGGCTGCCGGCACCCAGCTCGGTCCAGGTCTCGCCGGCGTCGCGTGTGCGGTGCAGCCGCATCCGACCGCCGACGGGGATCCGGCTGTCGCCGTTCTCGATCGGCATGACCCACGCCGTGCCGGGGGTGCGCGGCGAGGAGAGGACGAAGAAGCCGAAGTCGCTCGGCAGCCCCTCGGCGATGGAGGTCCAGGTCGCTCCCGCGTCGTCGCTGCGGTAGACGCCGTTGTGGTTCTGGACGTACATGCGCTCGGGGATCGCGGCGTCGACCGCGACCTTGTGCACGCACTGGCCGTACTCGGGGTAGGGGTCGGGCAGGAAGTTCGCGGAGATCCCGGTGTTGCTCGGCGTCCATCCGGTGGCGCCGTCGTCGCTGACGTAGACGCCGCCGGTGCTCATCGCGACGAGCATCCGCTCGCCCGCGCGCGGCGGCACGATCGTGTGCACCGCCGCCCCGCCGAAGCCCGGCGCCCAGTTCGCGCGGTGCGGGTGGTCCCAGAGGCCGCGGACGAGGCTGAAGCTCTCGCCGCCGTCGTCGCTGCGCCACAGCGAGGTCGGCTCGCAGCCGGCCCACACGACGTCGGGCCGCTCGTCGGTGTCGGGCTGGAGCTGCCAGATCCGGCCGAGCGCCTCGCCGGTGTCGTCGGGGAAGGCGATCGCGGCGTTGCCGGTCTCGTGCCAGGTGGCGCCGAGGTCGTCGGTCCAGGTGAGGGTCGGGCCGTAGTGCCACGACATCGTGCCGACGAGCAGCCGCGCAGGGGAGCGCCGGGTGTCCCAGGCGACCGAGGCGACCTCCTGCATGAGCAGGTGGGGGCCGTCGAGCGTCCAGCCCGCGCGGTCGTCGCTGCGCGCGATCCAGAGCCCCTTGCGGGTGCCGATGGCCAGCAGGTGGGTCATGACGCCTCCCGGGAGCGGAGAAGCGCCCGCAGGCGCCGGATCTGGGGACCCTAACGCCCCCCTCCGACGGCGGACAGGGGCGGCGATCGGGCCACCGGTGCGTCCGAACGGGGTACGCCGGCCTATCCGGGATCCCGACCCGTCCGGCCCCGCGCCGAGCACGTTCCTCGCGAGGGTGTGACTCTGCGTGAGGGAAGCGTCACCTGAAGTTCAGATCTCGTTTGGGGAACAGGTGGGGTCCCGGCTACCGTTGCACCTAACGTCGATGTCATGTTCGTGGTGTCCGCCGCCGATATACCTGGCGTACGACCCGCCCCGCGAGGCGGGCAGGACGACGACAGACCGACTCCCGTGAGGTGATTCCTCCCCACGGGTCCCCAGGTCCGCGATCGGGCGACGAACGCTCGCCGGGACCGCTGCTAGGAACGAGGTAGTGCCATGGACGACTACGGTCCCTGGGACGACTGATCCCGCGGGGCGGCCCACCAGCCGCCCCCCATCAGCTCATGCGGAGCGCCCGGCCACCACGGCCGGGCGCTCCCGTGCGTTCCGGCCCCGATCGGGGCTCCCGGCCGCCTCGGGGATGGTAGGAACAGGGTCCTGACTGAACAGTCAGGCGGGACGGCGTCCCGGATCCCCGGAAGGCCGGCGACCGTGAGCGGGATGGACCCGAGGCACGCGATCCTCTTCGAGCCCGTGCAGGTGGGCCCCAAGACCCTGCCCAACCGCTTCTACCAGGTGCCGCACGCGACGGGCTTCGGTGCGGTGAAGCCGCGCACGCACGCCGCCTTCCGCGGCATCAAGGCCGAGGGCGGCTGGGGCGGCGTCTGCACCGACTACGCGCCGGTGTCGCCCGACGCCGACGAGACCTTCGCCGTCGCGTCCGACATCTGGCTCGACGAGGACGCCCGCCGCCTCGGCCTGGTCGCCGACGCCATCCACGAGCACGGTTCGCTCGCGGGCATCGAGCTCTACCACGGCGGCGGCGAGTCGTTGAACGGCGAGAGCCGCTACGCCCGCGTCGCCCCGTCGCAGGTCGGCGGCGAGTGGCGCTACTCGAGCCTCCCGCGCGAGATGACCGTCGACGACATCCGGCGCATCCAGCAGGACTTCGTCGACGCCGCGAAGCGCGCGCGCGACGTCGGGTTCGACATCGTCTACGTCTACGGCGCCCACGGCTACCTCATGACGCAGATGCTGTCGCCGTTCACCAACCGGCGGACCGACGGCTACGGCGGATCGCTGCGCAACCGCGCGCGGTTCCAGTACGAGACCGTCGAGCTGGTGCGGGCTGCGGTCGGCGACGACTGCGCCATCGCGATCCGCAATGCGATCGCGCCCGGCGACGAGCTCACCGGCGTCGACGCCGACGAGATGCTCGAGTTCGTGCGGATCATGGACCCGGTGGTCGACCTGTTCGACGTCAACGTCGGCGGCTGGCCCGAGGACTCGGGCACCTCGCGCTACTACGCGGAGGGCCACCAGCTGCCGTGGACGTCGCGGGTCCGCGAGGCGACGGGCAAGGTGATCGTCGGCGTCGGCCGCTACACCAACCCCGACACGATGGCGGCGGTGATCCGCAGCGGCGCGTTCGACCTCATCGGTGCCGCGCGTCCGGCGATCGCAGATCCCTTCCTGCCGCAGAAGATCCGCGAGGGGCGCCTCGACGAGGTGCGCGAGTGCACCGGTGCGAACCTCTGCATCCTGCGGTCGGAGACGTTCCGCCACGTGTCATGCATCCAGAACGCGACCGCGGGCGAGGAGTACCGCCGCGGCTGGCACCCCGAGCGGTTCGACCGGCCGGCCGACCCGTCGCGCGCGATCCTCGTGATCGGCGGCGGTCCGGCCGGCATGGAGTGCGCGATGGTTCTCGGTCGTCGCGGCTTCGACGCCGTGCACCTCGTCGAGGCCGAGACCGAGCTCGGCGGCAAGATGCGCTGGACCCGGCGGCTGCCGACGCTCGGAGACTGGGGCCGCGTCGTCGACCACCGCGTGATCGGCCTGTCGAAGCTGCCCAACGTCGAGGTCCTGCTGAACCGCCGCCTCACCGTCGACGACGTCCTCGAGTACGGCGCCGACACGGTGATCGTCGCGACCGGCTCGGCGTGGACGGGCGACGGCACGCAGCCCTACCGGCAGGAGCCGATCGCCGGAGCCGCGCAGGCTCTGACCCCCGAGCAGGTGATGGCGGGGGAGCGGCCCGCGGGGAAGCGCGTCGTCGTCTACGACACCGACGGCTACTACGTCGGCGCCGGGATGGCCGAGCTGCTCGCGCTCGAGGACTACGAGGTCGTCCTCGTGACGACGCTGCCGCGCGTGTCACCGACCTCCGACCTCGCGCTCGAGGGCGACATGCTGCGCCAGCACCTGCACGGCCTCGGCATCTCGTTCCGCACCGGCCACGTCCTGCTGTCGATCGAGGACGGCACCGTGTCGGGGGAGACGGAGTACGGCGATCCCTGGTCGCTCCCGGCCGACGGCGTCGTCCTCGTCACCCAGCAGCACAGCGACGACGCCCTGCACCGCGAGCTCGCCTCCGACCCCGAGCGCCTGCGCGCCGCGGGCATCGAGGACCTGCTCCTCATCGGCCGGCCACCGGGTGGCGAGGGAGCTCGAGCTCGACGACCCGGTGGCCCCGAGGCCCTGGCTCCGCGAGGGCCCGTCAGTCTGATCGCGGCCATCGTGAGCAGCATCGCGTCGTAGAGAGCGCGTTCCTGCGCACGATGGCGCCGGCCTACCCGGCGAGGAGGATGCCGACGTAGACCGCGGCGATCGCTGAGAGGCCGGAGAGGGCGCCCCACACCGCGAGGCCGGTCGTGGACTTCGCGCGGGTGTGCAGGAACGCGCTGACGCCGGACAGGGCGACCAGGACGACCTTGAGGCCGAGCACGGCGTCCCAGCCCTCAGGGGCCTCGGCGCGCTCGGCGGCGATGTTCCAGAGGCCGGTGGCCACGAGCACCCAGTACGCCGGCCACGCGATGCGGTTGAACGCGTTGGCCGCGGCCTTGGGCAGGGTCGGGTCCTTCGCGCGCAGCACCGGGACGAGGGCCGCGAGCACCAGCTGGCCGCCGACCCAGATGGTCGCCGAGATCACGTGCAGGAACAGCCGGACCGTGCCGACCCAGTCGATGTCCATGCCCGCGATCGTGGCAGAGACCGCGCCGGTGGCCGAGGGGGTGCCGTCGTGGCGCGTGAGCCGCGTCGCACGGGGCTGGCCGCCTCGTTACGCCGTCGAGCCGGAGCGGCCCGCGCACCTATCCTGGGCGGGCCATGTCCCAGCAGCCGTCCGCGTCGTCGCCCTCCGGCGACGGCAGAGGAGACGGCGCGGCATCCCGTAGCGGCGGACGACGTGGCGGCAGCCGTGGTCGGAGCGCGGGGAAGCCGCGGGGCGGGCCGGACGGGCCGGCGGGCAAGCCGCGACCGGACGTCCCCGACGGACCCGAGGTCCTGGCCCTGCGGGAGCGGCTCGAGCAGGTGATGCTCCGCGACCGCCGACGGATCGGACGGCGGCTCGACGGGCGGCGGCGCACTCCGGACCCGCAGCGGCGCGCGGACGCGATCGAGAAGCTCACGACGGAGGTCGCGGCGGCCGAGGCACGGATCGCGGCGCGGCGCGGCGGCGTACCTGAGATCACCTACCCCGACCTGCCGGTCAGCGCGCGCCGCGACGACATCGCCGACGCGATCCGCGGCCACCAGGTCGTGGTCGTCGCCGGCGAGACCGGCAGCGGCAAGACGACGCAGCTGCCGAAGATCCTGCTCGAGCTCGGGCGCGGCATCACCGGCCAGATCGGCCACACGCAGCCGCGCAGGATCGCCGCGCGCGCTGTCGCCGACCGCGTGGCCGAGGAGCTCGGCGTCGACCTCGGCGACGCCGTCGGGTTCCAGGTGCGCTTCACCGACCACTCGAGCGACCGCACGCTGCTCAAGGTGATGACCGACGGCATCCTGCTCGCCGAGATCCAGAACGACCCGCTGCTCGAGCGCTACGACACGATCGTCATCGACGAGGCGCACGAGCGGAGCCTCACGATCGACTTCCTCCTCGGCTATCTCAAGGAGATCCTGCCGCGGCGTCCCGACCTCAAGGTCGTGGTCACCTCGGCCACCATCGACACCGAGCGCTTCGCCAGGCACTTCGGCGGCGCACCGGTGGTGCAGGTCAGCGGGCGTGCCCACCCGGTGGAGATCCGCTACCGGCCCTTCGGCGAGGAACCCGACGACGACCGCGACCAGGTCACGGCGATCTGCGACGCCGTCGACGAGTTGCGCCGCGAGGGGCCGGGCGACGTGCTGGTGTTCCTCCCGGGCAAGGGGGAGATCAGCGAGTGCGCGCGGGCGCTGCGGGGGCGCGACGACGTCGAGGTCATCGCGCTGCACGGGTCGCTCACCCTCGACGCGCAGCGGTCGGCCTTTCAGGCCAGCGCGCGGCGCAAGGTCG